>DASVNL010000531.1:0-11327 GCA_036383875.1 Thermoanaerobaculia bacterium | reverse complement strand
GTCGCCGCCGAGCATGTTGCGCGCGCTGAGGTAGTACCGCACGCGCTCCGACGTCGAGCCGATCGCGCGCAGTTTCTCGACGGCGCGATCGGTGAGTGCGTGACGTTGCTTCGCAACGGCTGCGCGCACTTCCGGATCGTCGCTCATCGGTGCGGTGTCGCCGGATGCGATCGCGTTGAGCAAGCGGTCCGTGGTGACTTCGAACGAACGCAGCGACGTGGTGGTCGCCGTCGCCATTGCATCGATGACGTACGGCCCTTCCGCCGTCACGGTGATCGATTCGGACACCGCGGCCAGTTGCAGCATCAGATCGACGGAGGTACCCGCGGGAACTGCGTCGTTGAACGCCCGCTGCGCGCTGTTGAACCCAGCGAGCTCCGCGGTCACCGACGGTTTGAGCGGCGCTTTCGGTGCGGCGATCATGAAGCGTCCTTCGGCGTCCGACACATCCCACGACAACGCGATGCCGTCATCGCGAAGAATGACCGTGACGCCCGGCAACTCGGCGCCGTCGGTGTCCGTCACGCGACCGGTCACATACCAGCTGCCAGGCGTGACCACGGGTTGTGTTGGCAGCGGCCCGCGGTCAGCCGGACGATTGCGGCGCTCCAACTCGATCCGCTTCTCTTCTGCGAGCTCGGGCGGCAACTCGATGCCGTACCGGTCGTAATCCCACCACGATTCGAGCACGAGCAGCGACGTGCGCGGCGTGAGCTGCGTGAAGGCGCGTCCATGCGCGAGCAGTTCGTCGTCGGATGCATTGCGCGCCAGCAGCTCGCGCAACATCGCGCGTGCGTACGCGCGTCGCACCATCGCGACTTCCGCCGGCGCGCTCAACACGCGCAGCGGTATGTCGAGCATCGACGTGATCGCCGACGCCGAACGCATCGCCGTCGCGACGCGCATCGGTGCGCTGCTCAACACGCGCGCAGGAACGATGGTGTCGCCGAGGCGGACGTCGATGGGGGTGCGCATCGCGGTGTCGACCGCGGCTTCGAGCGGCATCGACGTCAGGTCGATGGTCCAGCCGCCGGTGAAGCGCGCGGCTCGATCGAGCAAAGCCGTGTCGCCGTTCGGCGCCGCGTTGACGACGAGCACGGGACGATGAAGATCGCCGAGTTTCGCGAAGGTCGCGGCGACGTCGCGACTGTCGCCGAGGGAGGTGAGACCGTCGGTGACGAGGACGATGCGGGAGGCGGGTGGCAGTCCGTTCGCGATCTCGCGAATGCGCTTCGCCACGGCGACGAGATTCGTCGCGCCGAACGGTTGCTGTTCGCCGAGGATGCGATCGAGCGTGCGGGCGGCGTTGGGTGTGCCGATGTTTTCGATGCGCTGCGGATCTTCGAGCGCGACGTGGAACGGAATCACATCGGCCGCGGCCCACGCCTGCTGCTTCGCGAGGAACGCGGAGAGGAACTGTGTGAGCAATGCACGGTTCTGCTGCACGCTGCTCGACGACGTGTCGTAGAAGATCACGACGTGCGGCGCGGGAAGCGCGGCGTTCGCGCGCGGGATGATGTCGCGCGTCGCCGATGCGTACCAGGTGTTGTCCTGCGGCGAGCGAGCGACGAATGCCGTCTCGCGCTCTTCGCGTGCGACGCGATAGAGCGCGGCGTCGTTCGTGATGCTGCGATTGTCAGCGTCGATCTTCACGTCGAGCTTCTTGATCGCGCTGGCGTAACGGAGATCGAGCTCGTAGTCGCTCGACGTCAGTTCCTGGTCGTACGCGATGAACACCTGCTTGTCGCCGTTCGCGGGAATCGGGTAGACCTCGAGATCGAAAGCGCGCCGGTCGGCGCTCCATTCGACTAGCGCTGGATCGACCGCCCGGTGCACGGTCTCGTCGTAGGCCTGCCGTGCGAGAACGCGTTCCACCGCGACCGCGTGACGCAGACGACCGTCGAACCAGAGGCCCAGATCCGAGACTTCCGCATCCGCGGGAAGAGGGAAGTGGAACTTGCCACTGGTCTGCCGAGTCAGCGAGTTGTGAAACGTCAACTCGAACTCGGTGTGTGCGAGATGACCGCGCACGGTGGCACGAACGGTGACCGCGGTCAGCTCGAGTGCGACGTTGCCGTCGTCACCTTCGACAGTCAGTGTCGGCGCCGCGCCATTCGCGGCAAACGCAAAGAGAAGCGCGAGCGAGACGATCCAGCGCATGCGCGGTGACGCTTCATCGCCGGTGCCACGCGTTTGCAGAGAGGAGCGCTGCGCGCGCGTGCAGAAATGTGGTGAAGGGCGTACGAGAAAATGGTGGGGATCCCGTGCGTAAGCACGGGATGACACGAAGAACGCGGCCGGGTGTCATCCCGTGCGTAAGCACGGGATCCCCTTCCTTCGAATCACTTCTTCGCGAACGCCGCGATCCGCTTCTTCGACTCGTCGCTTTCGAAGCACGCGATCTGATGTTCGGCTTCGAGCTCGAGTTGCGCGCGGAGGTCGTTCTGCTCCGACTTTGCGAGCGCGCGCTTGATGCCGCGCGCGGCGATCGGCGGCGTCGACGCGAAGGCGTCCGCGAGTTTTTCCGTCTCCGTTGCGAGGTCCGTGGCCGCGACGACGCGATCGACCATCCCGATCGCGAGTGCTTCGTTCGCATCGACCGCGCGGCCGGTCATCAATAGCTCGTACGCGCGCGCACGACCGACGATGCGCGGCAAGAGCCACGTGGCGCCCCAGTCGGGATGCAGTGCGATCTTCACGAACGACTCGCTGAGCTTCGCCGCGTCCGACGCGATTCGGTAGTCGCACGCGAGCGCGAGATTGCAGCCCGCGCCCGCGGCGACGCCGTTGATCGATGCGATGACCGGCTTCGTCATCGACGCGATCTGCACGACGATGTCGCGTCCCGCGTCGAGGAGTGTGCGGAACGACGCGACGTCGTTCGCGGTCTGCAGTTGATTCATGTACTCGACGTCGCCGCCCGCGCAAAACGCGCGGCCTGCGCCCGTGATGACGACTGCGCGAATCGCGTCATCGCTCTCGCACGCGCGCAACGCGTCGAGCAGGTCTTCGCGCATCGTGCCGGTGAAGGCGTTCAGTTTCTCGGGGCGATTGAGAGTGATCGTCGCGACCGCGTCGCGCGTCGTCCGTTCGATGTACATGCGCGCCGGACGTTATCATCGCGGCGCCTTGAAGCGCCTGCGACCCTATTTCTTCGAGCTCGTCGCGCTCGCGAATCTGCTGATCCTCGCAGTGTTCGCGTACGAGAGCATCTTCCTCCTCGGCGACATCCTCCGTGTCTTCGGCGCGCTCTTCCTCGCGATCGGCGTGCAGGCGCTGATCGGCATCGGCGTGCGCGCGCTCATCGGTATCGTGCGCGGCAATCGCGCGTATCTGCGACGCATCCGCCGTCGCGCGTGGATGCTCGACACACTGCGCCTCGTGTTCTTCAACGCGCTGATGATCTTCACATACGGCTGGCTGAAGCTCATCGTGCCGCTCTACCGCGCCGCGAACTACGACGCCGCGTTGTGGGAGCTCGATCGGACGCTGGCGTTCGGAGTCTCGCCGACGATCTTTCTGCTCGATCTCTTTCGCGGCGTCGCGTTGCGTGCGATCGACTGGTCGTACGCGAACATCTTCTACGCGAGCATGGCCGTCGCGACGATGTTCTTCCTCTCGCATCCGAGCCGCCGCATCCGCATCGCGTTCGCGAACGGCAACGTCGCGATGTGGATCGCCGGCGCGTGGCTCTACTTCGCGATTCCGTCGATCGGCCCCGCGTATCGGTTTCCCGACAGCTGGTTCCCATACGCGAAGGCTCTGCACATCACGCAGAACCTGCAGATCCTGCTGATGAGCAACTTCATGGCCGTCCTCCGTGCCTGGAACGGATTGCCCCACGGCCCGATCTCTTTCGCCCTCGGCATCGGCGCGTTCCCCAGTCTGCACGTCGCGTTTCAGACGTACGTCTTTCTCTGGATGCGACGGCTGTGGTTGTCCGGGCAGGTGTTGTTCGCGGTGTTCGCGTTCGTGATTTTCATCGGCTCGATGATCACCGGCTGGCACTACCTCGTCGACGGACTCGCGGGCTTCGCGATGGCGTACGTCGCGTATCGCATCGCAATTCGCTCGTGCAGGCGCCTGTTTTCGCGGGCATGAGCGCCACCTCTTCGCTCGGCGAAGTCCTCGAGACGCGGACAGTCGAAGGCGAGCTCTACGAAAAGCTCGAGAAGAACTCCGTGCGCTGTTTCGCGTGCGGCCATCGCTGCAAGATCCTCGACGGGCTCAAAGGCATCTGCAAAGTCCGCTACAACGAAGGCGGTGTGCTGAAGGTGCCGCGCGGCTACGTCGCGGCGCTGCAGGTCGATCCGATCGAGAAGAAGCCGTTCTTCCACGCGTTCCCTGGCGCACGCGCGCTGTCGTTCGGCATGCTCGGCTGCGACTATCACTGCGGCTACTGCCAGAACTGGGTGACGTCGCAGGCGCTGCGCGATCCGATGGCGATCGCGCCGCCGATGGACGTCGAGCCGGCGGATCTCGTGAAGCTCGCGAAGAAGCACGACGCGAAGGTGATCACGTCGACGTACAACGAGCCGCTGATCACGTCGGAGTGGGCGGTCGAAGTGTTTCGCGAAGCGAAGGCTGCGGGGCTGATCTGTTCGTACGTTTCGAACGGCAACGGAACGCCGGAAGTACTCGACTACATCGCGCCGTACATCACGATGTACAAAGTCGATCTCAAAGGGTTCGCCGACCGCCACTACCGCGACCTCGGCGGCACGCTGCAGCCCGTGCTCGACACGATCAAAGGCCTCAAGCAGCGCGGCATCTGGGTCGAGATCGTGACGCTGGTCATCCCCGGCTTCAATGATTCCGACGAAGAGCTGACCGGCATCGCCGAGTTCCTCGCGAGCGTCGACATCGACATCCCGTGGCACATCACCGCGTACCACGAGGATTACAAGATGAAGAACCCGGCGACGCAGACCTCGCACCTGCTGCGCGCCTACGAAATCGGCAAACGCGCCGGCCTGCGCTACGTCTACCCCGGCAACATCCCAGGCGCCTTCGGCGACAAGGAAGGCACGCACTGCCCGCAATGCGACGCGCTGCTGATCGGACGAATGGGTTTCCGCGTGACGTCGTATCGGTTGGTGGATGGGCGATGCTTTTCGTGTTCGACGCCGATTGCGGGGTTGTGGGATCGATGAGTTGGCGGTTGGCAGTTGGCGGTTGTTGGTTGTCGGGAGGCCCCCGCACCGCCACGAACTGCATTTGGTTCCCCCGACAACTGCCAACCGCCAACCGACAACCACCGATCTGATACCCTCCGCGCCCGCATGACGGAGTTCCTCGAAGTGGCGATGACCGATGATGTGCCGCTGGGCCGCGCAATTGCACGGAACGTCGGTGGTCAGACGATCGCGATTTACCACACGGCGAAGGGCTTCTTCGCGACCGACAACACCTGTCCGCATCGCGGCGGACCACTCGCGGAAGGGGACCTCATCGGCGATGAGATCACTTGTCCGTGGCACCTCTGGGGCTTTGACGTCACGACCGGCCTTTGCGCCGGAAATCAGGAGATTGCCGTCGCCACGCACGAACTTCGCATCGACGGCGAGCGCATACTGGTGAAGCTTTGAATCCGAAACCACTACGACACGTCGATCTCCACAGCAGCGCCGGCAAGCTCGAGGCGCTGTATCGCGAGCTGCAGGACCCGGCCGGTGCCGCGGTCGTGTGTCATCCGCTCACCACGGGCGGCGGCACGCTGCACAACAAAGTCGTCTTTCGCGCCGCACGCGGACTCGAAAACGCGAACGTGGCCACGCTGCGCTTCAACTTCCGCGGCGCGGGCGCGAGCTCGGGCAAGTTCGAAGGCGGGGAAGGGGAGCAGGAAGACGTCACGGCGGCGATCGACTGGATGAAGAAACATCATCCCGGCCGCAAGCTGATCGTCGGCGGCTTCTCGTTCGGATCATGGGTCGCGAGCCGTGTCGCCTGCGAACGTCCGGACGTCGATGCGATCTTCCTCATCGGCACGCCGGTCAACAAGTACGACTTCAGCTACCTCAAATTCTGCGAGAAGCCGATGCTCTTCATCCACGGCACGCAGGACGAACACGGCGACGTCGCGAAACTGGAGAAGCTCGTGCCGCACATTCGCAACGCGGAGAGCGTGATCATCACCGGCGCGGACCACTTCTTCACCAAGCAACTCGAAGCCGTCGACGAGACGCTGCGCACGTGGGCTGAAGAAATTCTTGAAAGTTAGGATTGACGTCTATGCTGTAACAGCATAGACTGTCGTTCAGCTAGAGGTGCTCGGGTCTCACACTCAATCCTCCTTGCGTGAAACCCCCTTCTCCTGTCACAGGCGCTTCCGACCTGGGCACCTCGAGCTTCTTACCTCAGCACATCCCGCAGGAACTCCAACCCCAGTCGCGTCCGCGTCCCGTGCCACGTGAACAAGTGACCCGGAAACGGTCCGATCACGCGCGTCCCGCGAATCGCATCGGCGTCATCCTTCGTAAAGAGATACGGCTCGTCGGGGAGAAAAGTCACGTCGGGTCGTAGCGCGAGAACTTCGTCCAGTGCGACTTGCGGATAGCGTTCGCGATCGCCGAGGACGTTCGTGCCGCCGGCGGATTCGACGAGGCGGGAGACGTACGTGTCGCCGCCGCACCACATCCACGGGTTCTTCCAGATCGGACACGCGAACGTGAACGCGCGACGCGGCATCGACGCGAGCGTCGCGCGCATTTCGGACGCGAGCTCGCTCGCACGCGCCTCGCGATGATGCATCGCGCCGAGTTGCTCGATCAGTGCGATCACATCCTCGACGCGTTTCGGCTCGCTGACGAACACCGGCGCGAACTCCGCGATCGCGTCGCCGTGACGCCGCAGGTTCTCCTCGAGGTTCATGTGCACGAGATCGGGCGCGAGAGCGCGGATCTCGTCGACGCGCGGGTTCTTCGTTCCGCCGACGCGCGGCAGTTGCAGATCGGGAGGGAAGATGCAGAAGTCGGTGATTGCGACGACGCTGTCGCCGGCGCCGAGGTCGAAGAGCGTCTCGGTCAGTGAAGGAACGAGCGAGACGACGCGTTGCGGCGCGCGATCGAAATCGAACGAGTGACCGAGAACGTCGAGGAGCACGACTGCAACGATATCAATCGTGCTCCTCGGCGGAACTGCTACGGCGTCACGACAGTGACGTGGCTGGTCTGGTTGTTGGTGATGGTGATGAAACCCCACAACTTCAACTGTGCGCCGACCGGTCGCACGTCGACGCGGAACGTGTTGCCGGGATAGGTGGGCCCAGGCAGGTTGTTTTTCGCGACGATCAGCGCCGCTGAAAGATCGATCGCCGCCATGCCGGGGCGGAGCGGAAGGAGTGCCGTCGTCACACGCTCGTCTCGCGTCGTCCGCAGGCGCTCCTGCATCGTCGCGACCGGAGTGTCTGCGTACTGCGGGTAGATCGTGACTTCCACGGAAGCGTTTTCGGTTGCGTCGTACTCGTACACGCGGACCAGCGTGCGGAACTCGTCGGCGACCGGAATACCGATGAGCGAGAACCCGCCGGCGACGAAGTCGTCGTCATCCGCGTGCGGGATGACCGCGCCCGCGGTCTGGCCTGCCTTCGTGGTGTCGTACACACGCGTGGTGAGCTTCATCGTGTTGGCGGCGGCGCTCGGTTGATAGATGTACTGCGATCCGAACTCCTCGTAGTCGTAGATGAGATCTTCCCAGCGGACGTTGAACATCTTTCCGACGGGCGGATAGCCGCACGGATCCTCGACCGGGCCGCATCCACTCGGGTCGAGCGGCGCCTGAGTAGTCCGGATTCCAGTGACGTCCGCGCGCCACAGCGAGCCGTCGCGCCCCGGCGTGTCCGTCTCGGTGATCGGCACGAGCACGCGGCTCCAGTCCGACAGCTCGCCGACGGAAACGCCTCCGCCGCCGAAGTCATTGATGAGATTCGGATCGATGTGCGGCTGCACGGAGAACACCATCGCGCTGTTCCCCAGACCGCCTGGCGCATTCGGCGTCACGGCGCGGATGCGCAGCGGCGCGTTCGTGCCCGCGGCCAGTCCGTTCCGTGAGCAGGTCGCTGAATAGAAATCCTGACCCGTGCACGTCCATCCTGCACCATCGATCTGCGTCGTAGCGGGATCGCTCTGGAGATAGAGCACGACGCGCACGTCGGCGACGTCGTTCGGGCCGTTGTTGCGGATCGCGTAGTTCATCTCCACCGGTGTGTTCTTCGGCACCGGACTGGTCATCGGCTGAAACGCGACCGCGAGGTCCGCGGTGCGGCTCGGCGCCGTCACGGTGACGTTGAGCTCCGCGTGGTTGTTCTGGAAGACGCTCTCATTGAGCGCGCTGCCGAACATCTCGATTCGCAGCGGCTCGACGCGGACGGCCGGCGGCGTGGCGACGACCATCGTCATCACCCCTTCGGCGCCTACCGGCACGGATTCGCTGAAGCAGTTCGTGAAGATCGGCGAGCACCGGAACCCCGCGCTGGCCGTTGCGGCAATCACCGCCATCCGGTTGCTGTAGGAGTTCGAGAGGTTGAAGTTGTAATTCACCGCCGCCTCGGTGCCGATGTTCTTCACGCGGATCGTCAGCGTGAGCGGCGATCCGGCCGCGATGGTGGTCTGATCGGCAGTAAAGGAGGTGACGATGATGTCGGCGTTGCCACGGGCAAACGCGGCGGATGAAACGAGGCACAGCAGAACGAGCAGGGTTCTACGCATGGGCATTCTCCTCTGTATATGCTGTATGAGCATACGCGAGGCCTGCGTAGTTGTGTAAATAAAAGACAAAAGCCGCTCGCGACGACGACATCGACAGGGCCACGAGCGTGACCTAGCGAGGCAACCAGCGCAGCCGGCTGTGCCGGCTAGCGCATCAACTTGCGGTACTTCGGATCGAGCGCGTCGATCAGGCCGTCGCCGAGGAAATTCAGGCCCATGACGGCGAGCATGATCGCGGCGCCGGGGAAGATCGCGAGGTGATTCGCGAGGCCGAGGTAGCGGCGGCCGGCGGAGAGCATCTCGCCCCACGACGGCGTCGGCGGCTGCACGCCGAGTCCGAGGAACGACAACGAAGCCTCGGCGAGGATCGCGCCGGCGAGTCCGAGCGTGGCCATGACGATCACGGGGTTGATCACATTCGGCAGGACGTGCAGGAGGATCACCCGTGGCGAGTTCGCGCCGAGTGCTTTCGCCGCGGTGACGAACTCCATCTCGCGGACTTTCAACACCTGACCGCGCACGAGTCGCGCGTAGCCGACCCACCCGATGATCGCGAGCGCGAGGATCACGTTGTTGAGACTCGGCCCGAGGACGGCGACGAGCGCGATGGCGAGCAGGATTCCGGGGAACGCGAGGAGGATGTCGCAGAGCCGCATGACCAGCACGTCCGCGATGCCGCCGAAGTATCCGGCGATCGCGCCGAGGGTGATGCCGACCAGCGACGCGAGGATCACGACGCTGAATCCGACGCGCAGTGAAACGCGCGCGCCCCAGACGATGCGCGAGAGGACGTCGCGGCCGAGATCGTCGAGGCCGAGAGGATGCGCGCGCGATGGCGCTTCGAGACGGCGCGACGTGTCCTGCACGGTCGGATCGTGCGGCGCGAGCAGCGGTGCCGCAAGTGCTGCGACCACGAGCAGCACTGTGAGCAGAAGTCCCGCCGTGAAGGCGAAGTTGCGAAGCAGCCGCTTGAAATTCTTCATTCGAGCTTGATGCGCGGGTCGACCACGCCGTACAGCAGGTCGCTCACGAAATTCACCATGATGTACGTCAGCGCGATCACGAGGATCGACGCCTGGACCTGCGGATAGTCGCGCGTGGTGATCGACTGAATGAGCAGGCGGCCGAGACCGGGCCACGAGAAGATCTGTTCGGTGATGATCGCGCCGGTGAGCAGCGATCCGAACTGCAGCGCGAGGATCGTGATGACCGGGATCAGCGCGTTTTTCAGCGCGTGCCGGAAGATCGCCTTCGTGCGTGTCACGCCTTTCGCGATCGCGGTCGTCACGTACAACTGATTCAGCTCTTCCGCGAGGCTCACGCGAATCATGCGTGTGAGAATCGCGGCCAGCGCGAGACCCATCGTCACCGAGGGAAGCACAAGGGAGCGCAGTCCTTCTTCGCGGCCGGACACGGGGAACCAGTGCCGGTTGATCGCGAAGGCGATGATGAGCAGCGGTCCGAACCAGAAGCTCGGCATCGAGACGCCGATGAGCGCGAAGAAGCGCGCGACGTTGTCGATCCACGAGTTGCGATAGATCGCGGAGATGATCCCGAGTGGAAAGGCGACCATCAAGGCGACGAGCATCGCGCCGAGGGCGAGCTGGATCGTGGCGGGATAGCGCGCGCCGATTTCCTTCGCGACGCTTTCGCGCGTGCGGAACGACGTGCCGAGGTCGCCCTTCGCGAGGTTGGTGATGTAGGTGACGTACTGCTTCCACAGCGGCTGATCGAGCCCGAGGGACGTGCGCACCATCGCGATGTCCTTCGCACTCGCGCCTTCACCGGCGATCTGCGCGGCGGGATCGCCGGGGATCAGGTGAATGAGGGAGAAGATCAAAGTCAGGATCCCGAGGGTAATCGGGATCATCTGCAGGAACCTGCGGATGATGTACTGAGTCATCGTCTGGTGCAGCGCCGAGCGATGAGCGTGCCAGCGCTCAACTCGAGTGCGTCTCCTGCTTGCCTGTGATGTTCCAGCCGCGGATTTTTGCGACGGGCGCGAGCGTACCGCCGAACATGTTGTACCAGGTGCCGACCGAGCGCCGCTCGGACGAGAGCGCCTCGATGTTCGAGAACGCCTCGACCATCGACTGCGTCCAGCGCAGGTTCGGCAATCGCGCCGCGACTTTGCCGTCGCGAATGAGGAATGTGCCGTCGCGCGTCGTGCCGGTCATCAGTGCGGTGCGCGGCTCGAGCAGTCCGTTGACGTAGTTGAAGCGTGTGACCCAGATGCCGAGCTTCGTCGACGCGATCATCTCGTCGCGCGTCGAGTTGCCGCCCGCCATCGAGAGGTGAAACGCGGAGCCGTGTTCCGGCGAGCCGAGCGACCATGCGTTCGCCGTCGGCGCGAG
Organism: Thermoanaerobaculia bacterium; assembly: GCA_036383875.1. Taxonomy (GTDB): domain Bacteria; phylum Acidobacteriota; class Thermoanaerobaculia; order Gp7-AA8; family Gp7-AA8; genus QHVT01. Next base: position 268 of record DASVNL010000531.1, on the reverse strand, counting down.
TCCGAGGCGATCGGCCCATTCTTTGTCGAGAACCGGCGTGCGCAACACGCCGTTCTCGACGAGCGCGGTGCGACGCTTCGGCAAGCCTTCGAGATCGAAGGGGAAGGGGAGGAACGACGCGTCGGTGGCGTCGTCGAGCAGCGTGAAGTTGTCGCCGAGGATTTGTTTGCCGAGGTTGCCGACGAAGAACGACGAGCCGTCTTCGTACGACTGACCCGTCAGCGCGATCATGTTCAGCCAGTCGAAGACTTCGGCGAGTGCGGGCGGC
>DASVNL010000530.1:0-12890 GCA_036383875.1 Thermoanaerobaculia bacterium | reverse complement strand
CTCCATCACGCGATCCCACCACTGCTGCCCGTCTTCTTCGGCGGGCCAGAGGTAGTTGATCACGCCGAGCTCGAGGCCTTTCTCGAACTCGTGCAGGCTCCCTTCGATCATCAGCTCGATCGACTTCGACTTGCCGACGAGGCGCGAGAGTCGCTGCGTGCCGCCGGTGCCGGGCAGGACGCCGAGTGCGACTTCGGGCAGTCCCCACTTCCCTCCGCCCTGCCGCGCGATGCGGATGTCCGCGGCCATCGCGATCTCGAATCCGCCGCCGACGGTGTGTCCGTTCATCGCCGCGATGACCAGCTTCGGCGTCTGCTCGAGGCGGTTCATCGTCTCGTTCGCGTGGAGGCAGAACGCGTATTTGAACTGCGGTGTGACTTCCGAGAGCATCTTGATGTTCGCGCCCGCGGAGAAGAACTTCTCGCCCGCGCCGCGAATGACGATCACGTGGACTTCGTCGTCCATGCGCGCGCGCAGGATGCAGTCATCCAGCTCGCGATTCAGCTCGTACGTGTACGTGTTCGCGGGCGGGTCATTCAGTTCGAAAATGGCCACGCCGTTTTCGACTCGATAGCTGACGAGATTGGTCATTCACTCTCCATTCGCGGACCGATTCTACGAAAAACACGAATGCGCAACCGCGAGCCCTCTGCGATAATCCCACGCCGTCCCGGCCCTTCCTCAGTTCACGTTCGGAGATCATGATGACTTTTCGCCGCAACTACGCAGTTGTCCTGCTACCGCTCCTGATCCTGACCCTGGCGCCGCGTGCGCTCGCGCAGTGCGTGAGTCTCACCACGCTCGGCGCCGCGTCCACCCAAAACTTCAACACCCTCTCGAATACCGCCGGCAGTACGACGAACAACCTCACCATCACCGGCTGGTTCCTGACTGAGACGGGTCTGGGAGCACGCGACAACGAGCAATACGCGGTCGATACCGGAGGCAGCAACACCGGCGACACGTACAGCTACGGCGCGGCCGGAAACACGGAGCGCGCACTGGGCGGACTGCAGAGCGGCACGCTGATTCCCGTCATCGGCGCGTGCTACACGAACAACACGGGCGCCACGATCACAGCGCTCGACGTCGCCTACACCGGCGAGCAGTGGCGCATCGGCAACACCGCCGCGGCGCGCGATGACCGGCTCGACTTTCAGTACAGCCTCAACGCGACCGACCTGGCGACCGGAGCGTGGACGGACGTGAACGCGCTCGACTTCACGAATCCGATCAAGACCATCGGCGTGGCGGGCGCCCTCGACGGCAACAACGCCGCGAACCGGACGGCCATCAGTCAGAGCATCCCCTCGCTCGCGATCGCGAACGGCGCGACGTTCTGGATTCGCTGGAACGATCTCAACGCCAGCGGCGCCGACGACGGCCTGGCCGTCGACGACTTCAGTCTCACGCCGCAGGGCGGCATCCCGACGCCGGTGCTGAACATCTCCGACGTGACCCTCGCCGAAGGCGACCCTCCCGGCACGACGACGTTCACGTTCAACGTGACGCTCACCATTCCGGCAGGTCCGGGCGGCGTGACGTTCGACATCGCCACGTCCGACGGCACGGCGCAGGACGACACGCCGGCCACCGAGGACAACGACTACGTCGCGCAGAGCCTCACCGGCCAGAACATCCCGGCGGGATCGACCGGTCCGTACAACTTCAACGTCACCGTCAACCGCGACACCGTCCCCGAGCCGAACGAGACGTTCTTCGTCAACGTCTCGAACATCACCGGCGCGAACGCGGGCGACGTGCAGGGTCAGGGCACGATCAACAACGACGACGTGTCGCTCACGCCGATCCATGACGTTCAGGGACCGGGCGCGAGCTCGCCGGTCGTCGGCTCCAGCGTCACCATTCGCGGCATCGTCACCGGCGTGAAGTCGAACGGCTTCTTCGTTCAGGAAGAGGACGCCGAAGTCGACGCCGACCCTGCGACGTCGGAAGGAATCTTCGTCTTCACCAGCGCCGCACCGCCGGCCGCCGCCGCCTTCACCGCGCAGGTGCAGGTCACCGGAACGGTCGCGGAGTTCGTCCCGACTGCCGATCCGCAACAGCCGCCCGTCACCGAGCTCACCTCTCCGACGGTCGTGCAACTCCAGCCTGCGGGACAGCCGCTGCCCACGGCAGTCAACCTCACGGCGACGTTCCCCGATCCCGCCGGTCCGCACGATCAGCTCGAGCGCCTCGAAGGGATGCGCGTCAACGTAGCGTCGATCACGGTCAGCGGACCGAGCGACGGCACCATCAACGAGGCGAACAACACCGGCACGAGCAACGGCCGATTCCACGGCGTCATCACCGGCGTCGCCCGTCCGTTCCGCGAGCCGGGAGTTCAGGCGCCGGACACGGTTCCGGTCGGAACGATCCCTCCGATTCCGCGCTGGGACTTCAATCCGGAGCGTCTGCGCATCGAAAGCGCGACGATCAATGCGCAGCCGATTCTCACCGTGAAATCGGGTGACGTCGTTGCGCCGGTCCGAGGAGTTGTCGACTACGGGTTCCGCGGCTATGCGATCTATCCCGACGGCACGCTCGGCACGCCGGTCGTCACGCCGGGCACGCTGCCGACGACGGTCACGACGCCGACCGGGCAGGAGTTCACGGTCGCGTCGTTCAACATCTTCCACTTCTACAACACGACCGATGATGCCGGCAGCGACGTCATTCTGACCGCGGGCGCATACAACGATCGCCTGAACAAAGCCTCGATCGCGATTCGCAACAACCTCAAGTTCCCCGACATCATCGGGCTGCAGGAAGTCGAGAACCTCGGCGTCCTCAACGATCTCGCGACGAAGATCAACAACGACGCCGTCGCCGCATCTCAGCCGAATCCGATGTACGTCGCGTATCTGTCCGAAGGCAACGACGTCGGCGGCATCGACGTCGGGTTCCTTGTCAAGACCGCGCCCGTCACTGGCGGCGCTCCGCGCGTCACCGTGAACTCCGTCGTGCAGATCGGCGCCGCGACGACGTGGATCGATCCCGACGACGGCAATCCCGCGCTGCTCAACGATCGCCCGTCGCTCGTTCTCGACGGGGTCATCAATCGTGGGCCAGGCCTCACGTTCCCGATCATCGTCATCAACAACCATCTGCGCTCGCTGATCGGCATCGATAGCAACCTGCCTGACGGTGCGACCACCGAAGGTGATCGCGTGCGCAGAAAACGCCAGACGCAGGCGGACCAGCTCGCGCAGTATCTGCAGGGACGTCTCACGTCGAATCCGAACGAGCACATCGTCCTCGTCGGGGACTTCAACGCGTTCGAGTTCAACGACGGCTACGCCGATCCGATCAACACGATCCTCGGAACGCCGCCGCCGGACAACCAAACCGTTGTCTGCGCCACGTGCCCCACGGCGCCGAACACGAACGACGGCGTCGATCAGGTCAATCCCAATCTCGTCAACCTCGTGAACACGCCGCCTGCGGCGGAACGCTACTCGTACATCCACGACGGCAACGCGCAGAACATCGATCACGCGCTCGTCAGCGCGGGACTCGTGACCGACACGACCGCGCGCCGCATCGAGCATCCGCGCATCAACACCGACTACCCGGAGACCGAGCGTGCGAACGCCGCGTCGCCGCTGCGCATCTCCGATCACGATCCGGTCGTCGCGTTCTTCACGTCCGCTCTGTTCGCGCTGGCCGACGTCAGCATCACGAAGACGGACAACGTCGATCCGGTCAACGCGGGACAGAACTTCTTCTACACGATCACGGTCAACAACAACGGTCCCGACCCCGCGGACACCGTTTCGTGGAGCGACACGCTCCCCGCGGGCACGACCTTCGTGTCGCTGTCGGCGCCGGGCGGCTGGTCCTGCACGACGCCTGCGGTCGGCGCGACCGGCACCGTCACCTGCTCCATCGCGACGCTTGCCGTCGGCAGCGCGCCGTTCACACTGACGGTCGCCGTCAACCCGGCACTCGCCAGCGGAACTGTGTTGTCCAACACGGCCACCGTCACCTCGGCGACGGCTGATCCGGACGGCGGCAACGGCAGCGCGACGCAGACCACGACCGTCGCCACGTCCGCGGATCTGAGCCTCAGCAAGACCGACTCGCCGGATCCGGTGAACGCCGGCCAGAACCTCACCTACACGATCACCCTCACGAACAACGGTCCGAGCAACGCGGCCAGCGCCACCTTCTCCGACACGCTGCCTGCGGGCACGACGTTCGTGTCGCTGTCCACGACCGGAAGCTGGTCTTGCACCACGCCGGCCGTCGGCGCGACCGGAACGGTTTCCTGCACGAACTCGAGCTTCCTCGTGACCGCCGACTTCTTCACGCTCGTCGTGAACGTCGATGCGGGCGTGGCCGCGGGCACGGTGCTTTCGAACACCGCGACCCTCGCTTCGTCGACGAGCGATCCGAACGGCACCAACGACAGCGCCACCGCCACGACGACGGTTGGCACCTCCGCGGATGTCTCGATCACGAAGACTGACTCGCCCGATCCGGTGAACGCCGGCGCGATCATCCTCTACACGATCACGGTCACGAATGCCGGACCGAGCACCGCCTCGACCGTCTCGTGGAGCGACACGACTCCCGCGAACACCGTGTTCACCTCGCTCTCCTCGACGCCTCCGGGCTGGTCCTGCACCACGCCGTCCGCTGGCTCTGCCGGAACCATCACCTGCTCCGCCGCGACCTTCGGCGTCGGCTCGGAAGTCTTCACGCTGGGTGTCGAAGTCGACCGCGCCACCCCCGCCGCGACGGTCATCTCCAACACCGCCACCGTTTCGACGGCAACGACCGATTCGAACAGCGGCAACAACAGCGCGACGGCGACCACGACCGTCACGACGTTGTCGGACATTCAGGTCATCAAGACCGACTCGCCGGATCCGGTCACGGCGGGCAGCAACCTCACGTACACCATCAACGTCGGCAACGCCGGTCCGAGCACGGCGACGAACGTCACCCTGTCGGACACGCTGCCGGCCGGCACGACGTTCGTGTCGCTCACGGACACCGGCAGCGGCTGGTCGTGCACGACGCCAGCAGTCGGCGGGACGGGCACCATCAACTGCAGCGCGGCGACTCTGACGTTCAACACGATCTTCACGCTCGTCGTGAACGTCGACGCGTCGACGCCGGACGGCACCGTGATCACGAACACCGCCCTCGGCACTGCAGACACCACCGATCCGGATGGGAGCAACAACAGCTCGACCGCAACGACGACCGTCGGCAGCGGCGCGGCTGATGTCTCGATCACGAAGAGCGACTCGCCGGATCCGGTCACCGCCGGCCAGAACCTCGCCTACACGATCACCGTGAACAACGCGGGGCCGAGCAACGCCACGACGGTCAGCATGTCCGACACGCTGCCGGCCGGGACGACGTTCGTCTCGCTCTCGTCGCCGGGCGGCTGGTCCTGCACCACGCCTGCCGTCGGCGCCACGGGCACCGTCACCTGCTCCATCGCGACGATGGCAGTCACGAACGCCGTCTTCACGCTGACCGTCAACGTCGACGATGCCCAGACCGCGAACCTCTCGAACACCGCGACCGTTTCGTCGGCGACGACTGATCCGAATCCGGGCAACGAGACCGCGACCGCGCTGACGTCCGTCATCACTTCCGCCGATCTGCAGGTCACGAAGACGGACTCGCCGGATCCGATCAGCGCAGGCTCACTCCTCACCTACACGATCAACGTGACCAATGCAGGCCCGAGCGCCGCGGCTAACGCGACCGTCACCGACATCATCCCGGCAGGCACGGTGTACATCACGTCGACGCCGCAGGCCGGCTGGTCCTGCAGCACGCCAGGCGTCGGCGGCACGGGCACGTGGAGCTGCGCGATCGCAAGCTTCCCCGCGGGCGGGACGGCCGTCTTCACCATCGGCGTGACGGTCAACGCATCGCTGGCCAACGGCACGGTGATCACCAACACCGCGACTGTCGCCACGACGACGACGGATCCGGTCCCGGGCAACAACAGCGCGATCGCAACGACGACCGTCGCACCGGTCACGAACTTCACGGCGACGAAGAGCGTCGCCGGCACGTTCGTCGCGGGGTCGACGGTCACGTACACCGTCGTGCTGACCAACAACATGGGTCACACGCAGGGGAACAACTTCGCGAACGAGTTCGCCGACATTCTCCCGTCCGGACTCGCCCTCACCGGCGCGACCGCGACGAGCGGCACCATCCTGACGAACCTCCCCTCGAACATCGTCACGTGGAACGGCTCGATCCCGAACGGCGGCACGGTCACGATCACCATCACCGCGACGATCACCGCAGGCAGCGGCACGATCTCGAATCAAGGCAACGCGATCATCGACACGGACAACGACGGGCAGAACGAAACCGGCCTCCCGACCGATGACCCGTCGACTGCCGCAGCCAGCGATCCGACCGTGTTCACCGTCATCCCGTCGGGCAGCGTCACGGCCACGAAGACCGTGGCCGGCTCGTTCACCCCGGGCGGCAGCATCACCTACACCGTCGTGATCACGAACGGCATGAGCATCGCGCAAGCGAACAACCCGGGCGACGAGTTCGTCGACATCCTGCCGTCGTCGCTGACTCTCGTCTCCGCGAGCGCAACGAGCGGCACGGCTCTCGCGACCGTGGCCACGAACACGGTGACGTGGAACGGCTCCCTCGCCGTCGGCGCCTCGGTCACGATCACGATCAACGCGACGATCAATCCGTCGGTCACCCCGGGAACGACGATCAGCAACACCGGCACCGTCAACTACGACAACGAAGGCGACGGCACGAACGACGACACCGGAACGACCGACAGCCCGGCACCGGGCTCGGGCGAGCCGACGACGTTCACCGTCGGAGCCGCAAACATCAACGGCATCCCGACGCTCGACGAGATGGCACTGTTCGCACTCGCAGCCATCCTCGCGGCCGTCGCGTTGATGATGATGAAGCGCTAGGCAAACAAAAAAGGCGCCGGTCCAACCGGCGCCTTTTTTTCTTCGCTTTTGTTCGCGCTTACATCAGGCGCAGGCGCGTAACACCCAGGGCCGCGAGCAGAATCGCAACGAGCAGCAGCACTTCGTGCGATGCAAGCGGAATGGCCGCGGTCGCAGCGAGCGAGATCGTGTTCGTCGTCGTGGTCGCGTCGTTCGTTCCGTCTCCGTTCGAGTCGTAGCGAATCGTCGCGGAGTTGTTGATCGGCGCGGACGGCTGCGCGTCGACGACGGCTTCGATCGTGATCGTCACGCTCGCACCAATTGCGAGCGCGCCGTTCCAGGTCACGCGATTGTTCGGAATGTCGGCGAGTGCAGTGCCGCTCGTCGCGCTCGCGCTGATGAGCGTGAGTCCCGCGGGAAGCACGTCTTCGAGCTCGTCGCCCGGATTGTTGCCCTGCGGAGCGCCACCGTTGTTCGTCACGACGATCGTGAACGTCACGGGGCTGCCAGCGAGGTTGCCACCCGACGCCGATTTCGTTCCGCTGAGCGCGGCGCCTGGACCGATGGTCGTGCTTTCGGTATCCGTTTCATCGCCCGGCGCCTGCTCGAGACCATCGCTGGTGATCGTCGCGGTGAGGCTCGTCGAACCGCCGGGCGTCGTCGGCACCGGCTTCGTGACGGTGAAGACCGCGGACGTATTGGCGGCGAAGCTCGGCGTCGTGCAAGTCGTCGGCGTGCACGACCAACCGCCGGGCGGCGTGATCGTGAACGTGCCGCCGCTGAACGCGATGCTCGCGTTGGGCGCGGCGTCAGGACCGGCGTTCGTCGCGGTGACGGTGTAGGTCACGGTGCCGCCGGGCTGCGCGGGATCCGGCGAATCGGTGATCGCGACGGAAAGCGACACGCGCGGCACTTCGGTGATGTTCGTGGTGTCCGACGCGGTGTCGTTCGGCGCGATGGTGTCCGTCGAGCCGGAGACGGTGACGGTGTGCGTGATCGTGCCGGACTCCGTCGTGAGGATGACGTGCGTGTGGACGTTGAACGTCGCGACGCCGGGATCCAGCGCGGCGATCGAGCACGAGACCGTGCCGTTTGTCGCAGGCGCAGGCGTCGAGCACGACCAGCCGGCGGGCGCGTCGAGCGAGTCGAAGGTCAGCTCGGCCGGCAGCGTGTACGAGAACGATGCGTCGCTCGTGCTCGGGCCGTTGTTCGTGACGGTGATGGTCACGTCGAGCGGCTGGCCCGCGGTGACGTTGGCCGGCGCATCGATGCCCGCGGCGAGATCGGCTTGCTGGATGATCACCACGTCGATCGTCGCTTCGTTGTCGCTGCTCTCCGGATCCGCCGTCGAGCTGGACACGGTCGCGGTACCGGTGATCGTCTGCGGCGGCAACGACGGACTGGTCGTCGCGTCGATCGCGAAGATCGCAGTGCCGGGCGTGAAGGTGGCGATCGTGCACGTGACGACGCCGCCACTCGCATTCGGCGCAGGCTCGGTGCACGACCAGCCCGCCGGTGCATTGAGCGAGACGTACATCGTCTCCGCCGGCAAGTTGACCGTCACGGTGGCATTCGCCGCGTCATCCGGCCCCTCGGTGCTCACCGAGATCACATAGTGAATCGTGTCGCCCGCAGCGACGGGATCGAGGTGATCCGCCGTGATCGAAATGGAAGAGGACTGTGCGAAAGAGGAGAGTGCCGCGAGGGCGATGAAGAAAAACGACGCTACTCGATTGGTCAAAATCGGAGCCTCCGACGAAGGCTTATAACAGAGCCTCCGCCGGAGTCGCGATTGTCTGTTGGACTAACGGCCGTCGCCGAACGAGATGCCCAGATTGATGGCCGTATGGACCATCTGACCGTCAGGATCGACGTACTTCGGTCTCGACACCGCGTCCGCGATCGGCACGGCGATGATCTCGTCGGAGCGCAGCGCGACCATCTGGCCGAACTGTTTTTTCGCGATGAGCTCGCCGGCCATCGCGCCGAAACGGCTCGCGAGAATGCGGTCGAACGCGAGCGGCGAGCCGCCGCGTTGGATGTGGCCGAGGACGGTGACCCGGATCTCGTGATCGATGTGGGCTTGAATGTCGGCGGCGACCTGATACGCGATTCCGCCGAGTCGGCGTGAGGCTTTGTCGAGGTACGCCTCTTCGCCGCCGATGCGCTTCGCCCCTTCCGCGACCACGATGATGTCGAACTTCGATCCTTCCGCGGAACGCTCCCGAATCGACTTCACGATCTCCTGCGGATCGTACGGAATCTCCGGCACGAGGATGATGTCTGCGCCGCCGGCGATGCCTGCGTAGAGCGCGATCCAGCCCGCGTTGCGACCCATGACCTCGAGGATCATCACGCGGTCGTGACTCTCGGCCGTCGTGTGCAGGCGATCGACCGCGTCCGTCGCGACGGCGACCGCGGTGTGAAAGCCGAATGTGTAATCCGTCGCGGCGAGGTCGTTGTCGATCGTCTTCGGCACCGCGACCATCGGAATGCCCATGTCGCAGAGCCGCTGCGCGATGCGCAACGTCCCGTCGCCACCAATCGCGATGATGCCGTCGATGCCGAGCTCGCGAATGTTCGCGACGACTTCCGCGGAGCGATCGACGCATCCGCCGTCCGCGCTCGGAAACTCGAACGGATTCCCTCGGTTCGTGGTGCGCAGCAGCGTCCCGCCTTTCGGCAGAATCCCGCGAATCGAGTCGAGCGTGAGCGGCACGATCGATTTCGAGAGCAGCCCTTCGAAACCGAGCTGAATGCCGACGGCCTCGATGTCGTGCTCACGCACCAGCGTCCGCACCGCCGCCCGAATCACCGCGTTCAACCCCGGACAATCACCACCACCAGTCAGAATCCCAATGCGAGTCATGGGGGGACGATAACAGAAGGGCCGAGGGCAAAGGGCCGAGGGCCGAGGGTCCTCGTAGAACGCCTTCGTCGCCTGGCCCCAGCCGAGGCCAGCGGCTCTCGCGACGACTTCCCTCGGCCCTTGGCCCTCGGCCCTGAGCGAGCGAACGCGAGCCCACTGGCACACCTCATGCTCAACAGTAGGCCAGCGGGCGCCGCGGCGCCGGCTCATCTGGAGGAAAGCAAATGAACATCATTGGATGGATCCTTTTTGGTTTGGTGGTTGGCGCGATCGCGAAGTTCCTCATGCCGGGACGCGACCCGGGTGGCTGGATCGTCACGATTCTTCTCGGCGTAGCCGGCTCGTTCGTCGGTGGCTTCCTGGCCACGACGATCATGGGCCGTCAGGAGCAGACAGCAGGTTGGATCGGATCGATCATCGGCGCGATGGCGCTGCTGTTCATCTATCGCCTCATCGTCGGCAGACGGCGCGTCGTTTAGCGACGCCCGACGCCTCGACTCCTGGGAAACCGGCCTCGCACATTGCGAGGCCGTTTCGTTTTGTTTCGTTTCGGCAACCGTCCCCTCCAACCCCCGGAACATCTCCAGTCCCCGCGCGTCAGAGAGTACGAGCGGGAATTGCGGCCCCGAGCGTGGCACTTTCGATGCACGTCGGGGTGACGCACCCGCGTCCTATTGGCTACGCGCCCACCCCAGGAGGAATCAACAAAATTTATGAGTTCTTCGACCAAACGCATTTTGTCGACGATTGCCATCGTGATCGCGTCGGTCGCGTTCGGCATTCTCATCAGCGCCGACCTCGGGCTGATGCGCAAATCCAACGCGCAGACCGCGCTCGACACCTCCGCCTCCGCGCCCGTCGGCTCCGTGACGATCCCGTCCTTTGCCGATCTCGCGAATCGCGTGATGCCCGCGGTCGTCTCCATCCGCTCGACCGAAATCGTCCGCCGCAGCCAGCAGCGCGGCATCGATCCGTTCGAGTTCTTCTTCCCGAACCCTCAGCAGGATCCCAACAACCGCCGCCGTCCGCAGATGCAGGAAGCGCCGGACGATGACGACGAGCAGCGCCAGACCAGCGGCGGCTCGGGCTTCATCATTTCGCCCGACGGCTACATCCTCACCAACAACCACGTCGTCGAAGGCGCGACGAAAGTCGAAGTGACGTACGGCGCCGACGAGAACGGCAACGGCGGCCGCACGCAGACCGCGAAGATCGTCGGCCGCGACGCCGCGACCGATCTCGCGCTCCTCAAGCTCGACGTCGACCAGCAGCTCCCCTGGATCCGCCTCGGCGACTCCGACCGCATCCGCAAGGGTGACTGGGCGATCGCGATCGGCAACCCGTTCGCGTTCGAGAACACCCTCACCGTCGGTGTCATCTCCGCGAAGGGCCGCTCGCTCGGACTCTCGCAGGAGTCGCGCTCGTTCGAGAACTTCATCCAGACCGACGCCGCGATCAACTTCGGCAACTCGGGCGGCCCGCTGCTCAACATCGCCGGCGAAGTCATCGCCATCAACACCGCGATCCGCGGCGGCGGCGCGCAGGGCATCGGCTTCGCGACGCCGATCAACACCGCGAAGACGCTTCTGCCGCAGCTCAAGGAAGGCAAGGTCGTCCGCGGCTACATCGGCATCAGCATCACCGACGTCACCGAAGAGACGCGCGAAGCGTTCAATCTGCCCGAGGCGCGTGGTGCGCTGGTGCAGTCGGTCGAGCCGGGTAAGCCTGCCGACAAGGCCGGCCTGCGTCACGGCGACGTCGTCATCGAGGCGGACGGCAAGCCGATTCGCAACAACCGCGAGCTCATCGACTACATCTCGTATCGCCCCGTCGGCTCCGACGTGAAGATCACCGTGCTGCGCAACGGCCAGCGCCAGACCTTCACCGTGAAGACCGCGCAGCGCCCGAACGAAAGCGAAGGCGATGAAGAAGAGCCGGCCGCCGCAGAGCCGGTGCGCGACAAGCTCGGCATGACCGTGCAGAACCTCACCGCCTCGACGCGCACGCAGTACGGCCTCCCCGACAGCATCACGGGCGGTGTCGTCGTCACGAGCGTGAAGGACGTCTCCTCGGCGGGCGAAGCGAACATGAACGAAGGTGACGTCATCACCGAAGTTCAAGGCCAGCGCGTCAACAACGTTGACGAGTTCCGCGCCGCAATCGACAAAGTCCGCAGCGGCCAGCGCGTTCGCCTGTACGTCACGACCGCCGTCCGAGGCGGCCAGACGTTCTCGACGTTCCGCATTCTGACCGCGCCGTAGTCACCATCGTCGTGAAATTGAAAAAACGGCGGGCTTCGGCCCGCCGTTTTGTTTTGCGGAGCAGCGACTAGAATCCGCGCCATGCACGAACCCTTCATGCGCCGCGCCCTCGAGCTCGCCGAGCGCGGACGCTACACCGTCAGTCCGAATCCGATGGTCGGATGTGTGATCGTGCGCGATGGCGTCGTCATCGGCGAAGGGTGGCATCAGCGCGCAGGACAAGCGCACGCCGAAGTCGAGGCGTTGCGCGCTGCAGGCGACGTGCGCGGCGCGACGATGTACGTCACGCTCGAGCCGTGCAGTCATCACGGACGCACGCCACCATGTAGCGATGCGGTGATTGCGTCCGGCGTATCGCAGGTCGTGATTGCGATGAGCGATCCGAATGACCTCGTCAACGGCCGCGGCGTCGCGGCGTTGCGTGCGGCGAACATCGAAGTCACGACGGGCGTGCTCGAACACGAGGCGCGTCGCATGAACGAAAAGTTCGCCTGGGCGATCGCGCAGAAGTTGCCGTTCGTGCTGGTCAAAGCAGCGATGACGCTCGACGGGAAACTCGCGACAGTCACGCGTGACTCGCAATGGATCAGCGGCGAGGCCGCGCGCGAACGCAGCTTGCTGCTGCGCGAAGAGTACGACGCGATTCTCGTCGGCAGCGGCACGGTGATCGCCGACAACCCACGACTCACGCGTCGCATGAACCTCGCCGGCGATGCGACGTCGTGGACGCGCGTCGTGCTCGACGGCGACGCGCAAGTTCCGCAGCACGCACAAGTGCTCACGGATGGCGGTCGCACGATTCTCTTCACCAGCGACGCGTCACGCTACGACGCGGGAACGAACGTC
>DASVNL010000529.1:0-21154 GCA_036383875.1 Thermoanaerobaculia bacterium | reverse complement strand
CCGACGTGGCTCTACGAGCTCTTCGAGACGAAGATCGACAAGCCGCTCAACAAGCCGTACGCGTCGCACATCTCGTTCTGGTACGAGAAGCACGACTGGAAATTCGCGGTGAATGTGAAGAAGGCTGCTTCGTAGTTCACCGTTCGACTTCGCTCAGGGTGAACTACGGCTGCCGCCTCATCCACCGCACCCCACTCTCCGCCGCGATGATTGCCTCCGTCGCTTCGCGTGGGAAGAATCCCGTTTCGACGACGCCGGCGTGTTCGCGCAACTGCGCGACGAGGTCCGCGATGTCGATGTTCGCCGGGACGCGGACGTCGAGGATGCGATGTCCTTCGTCGGTGATGCGCACGGCGCCGTCGCGCATGCGCAGCGTGGGGGCGAGTCCCATTTCGTCAAAGCGACGCCGAAGCACATCGAGTGCGAACGGTGTCACTTCGACCGGCAGCACGCCGACGCCGAGTCGTTCGACAATCTTTGATTCATCGGCGATGACGATGAAGCGTCGCGCTTGTTGCTCGACGATCTTCTCGCGCAGCAACGCGCCGCCGCGACCTTTGATCAGTCGGAGTTGCGCGTCGATTTCGTCCGTGCCGTCGACGGCGAGGTCGATGGGCGAAACGTCGGCGAGTGCGAAAAGCGGGATGTTCTCGCCGCGCGCCTGCGCCTCGGTTTGCTCCGACGTGCACGTGCAGCGGATGTTCGTCAGCGAGCCGTCGCGCAGTACGGCGCCGAGGAGCTTCACGAATTCGGCGGCGGTCGTGCCGGTGCCGAGGCCGAGAGTCATGCCGGAGCGGACTTCCTGCAGGGCGGTGCGTGCGGCTTCGATTTTCAGATTCATGCGTGCTTTTCTCCGGAGTTCGAGCGACTGGGATTTTCAGCAGAAACGGTGGCCGAGGCTTTGCCAATCAGCGCTGCCGGCCGTGCCGGCTCAGTAGCCTCCGGCGGCGCCGCCGCGTCGTGGATCGGCGACGGCGATGAGGCGGCCATTCTCGAACAGGATCGCGTGCACGTCACCAATCGCGTCGCGACCGCCGACGCCGTGTCCCATTTCGTTCAGCGCGTCGATCAGTTTTTTCGGGGCGAGCGGCCGTTCGAACAACAACTGATCGGGCACGTCGTCCTGGTGATAGCGCGGCGCTGCAATCGCGGCCGCGAGCGTCCTGCGATGCACGACGATGTTGAGAAACACCTGCAGCACCGTGCTCGGAATCGTCGAGCCGCCGCGCGTGCCGAGGGCAAGGAACGGGCGCTTGTCGCGCAGCACGATCGTTGGCGTGAGCGGTGACGCGGCGCGCTTGTTCGGATCGACGATGTTCGGTCCGCTCGTGAAGTCGTTCATCGCGTTATTGAGAAAGAAGCCGAGCGGCGCGACCGCGAAGCCGCTGCCGAACAGATCGCCGAGACTCATCGTCAGCGCGACCACGTTTCCTTCCGCGTCGGCGATCGTGAAATGCGTTGTGTGCTCGCCTTCGATCGTGAGCTCCGTCGGCTCTGCGAGTCCGACTGTCGCGATCGCACGCGTCATGTCGATCGTCTTGCGCCACTGCGCGGCGCGGGCGTGCGAGAGGAGATCGCGATACGGGATGCGCGCCGTCGACGGATCGGCGACGTAGCGATGCGCGTCGATCTGCGCGCGTCGCGCGGCTTCGCCGAAAAGATGCACGGCCTTCTGCGTTTGAAATCCCGCCGCGGCGAGATCGTCGTTCGCGAGGATGTTCAGTGTTTCGCCCATTACGACGCCGCCGCTCGACGGCGGCGCGATCGTGTACAGCTCGTACGCGCCGTAACGCAGCATGATCGGCGCGCGCCACACCGGCTCGTACTCGCGCAAGTCGCGATAGCCGATCGTGCCGCCCGCGTCCTGCACGCTCTCGACGAACTTCTTCGAAAGATCGCCGTCGTACAACGCCTTCGCGCCGTCCTCCGCGATCTTCTGCAGCGTCGTCGCGAGCTCCGCCTGCGCGAGCGGCTTGCCCAGCGTCGCGTCCGGGAGCACGTTGAGCTTGCGTTCTTTTGCAGCCGCGATGTCTGCAAGCAGTTCGGCGTCGACGACGAATCCTTCGCGCGCGAGCGCGATCGACGGATCGAGCAGCTCTTTCCATGCGCGGTTGCCGAACTTCTCATGCAACGCTTCGAGTCCAGCGACCGTGCCGGGCACGCTGCCGCTCAACGCGCCCGCTTGCGGTTTGCTGAACGCCGCGCGCGTGACGCCGCGCGAGGAGACTTCGCGAAAGTCGAGCGTCCACACGCCGCGCGTTTGCGCGTCGTAGTAGACGAGGAATCCGCCGCCGCCGATGCCGCCCGCTTGCGGATGCACGACGCTCAGCGCGAATGCGACGGCGACTGCTGCGTCGGCCGCGGTACCGCCGCGTTGCAATACTGCGAGTCCCGCCTTTGTCGCGAGCGGATGCGCCGTCGAGAGCGCGGCTTTCTTCGCGGTCACGCTGCCGCCGGCGAAAGTTGTCGATGCGATGAGGAAAAAAACAGCGGCGAGCGCGGAGCGGGTCACTTGCGTCCGCGGCGCGGTGCGCGGTTCCTGTCGTAGATGATCTTCAGGCCTTTGAGCGTGAGCTCCGGATCGACTTCGTCGATGTGCTCGCTGTCGTCGGCGAAGATCCCCGCGAGGCCGCCCGTCGCGACGACTTTGTTGACGCTCGGAACTTCGCGCTTGATGCGCGCGAGGATGCCGTCGACGAGTCCGAGGTAGCCGAAGTAGATGCCGGACTGCATGTTGACGACCGTGTTGGTGCCGATCACGCGATCGGGCTTGCGCAGATCGACGCGCGGCAAACGCGCCGCGCGTGCGAACAGCGCTTCCGCGGAAATGTTCAGGCCCGGCGCGATCACGCCACCGACGAACTCCGCGTTCTCCGTCACGACGTCGAACGTCGTTGCGGTGCCGAAGTCGACGATGACCGTCGGTCCGCCGTACGCGTGATGCGCGGCCGCGCAGTTCACGATGCGATCCGCTCCGACTTCGAGTGGGTTGTCGACGTGAATCGCGATCCCCGTCTTCACGCCCGGCTCGACGAACAGCGGCTCGATGCCGAAGTACTTCTGGACCATGAACGTCATCGCGCTGTTGAGCGGCGGGACGACGGACGCGACGATCGCGCCTTCGAGCGGAACCTCGCGGCGATCACCGACGAGCTGGCGCGCGAGGATGCCGTATTCGTCGGCCGTGCGCTCGCGCGCGGTGGCGAGGCGCCAGGAGTTCATCAGCTCCTCGCCGCGATAGACGCCGAGGACGATGTTCGTGTTGCCGAGGTCAACAACGAGGATGTTGGACGACACGCGCGAAGATTAGCAGAACGCCTATTCGTCCTTGAGCTCAGCGGCGCGCTCGCGCGTCAGTTGCGCGACGATCTCGCGGCGCAACACGTCGTCCGCGGCCTGACCACGCCACTGCGCGACGTAGAACGTCGCGAACGCATCGCGATACGCGATCCACGCGCGTTGCGCGTCGCGCAGATACGTCTTCCACGACACGAACTCTTCGCCCATCGCCTCGATGTCGTCCTGCGCGCTGCGATAGTTCGCGTTGAGCGCGTCGTCGGCGCGTTTCGCATCGGCGGTGCTCGCGATCGGTGCGCGTTTCGACGTCCACTGTTCGACCGCTTCGACGAACGTGTTCTTCGCGTTCATCTCCGCCTCGAGCGTGAACGCCGCGTAGCCCGTTCCGCCGCGACTCTGTTCGCCGATGCGTTCCGTCTCCGCGTCGACGTACGCGTCTGCGGCTTTCTTCAGCGCGTCGAACTGCGACTTCGGCGCGACGCGTTTGCGCGCGGCGTCGAGTTTCGCGTCGAGCTCGGGCATCAACTCTTCGTAGCGCAGGTTCGCGCAATAGCTCGCGCCGTATCCGCTGGTGACGTGATCGCAGAAGTGCAGGTTCGCGTCGGTCACACCGTCGCGCATCTGCTGCACGTGCTCGAACATCCCCTCGAACTCCGCCGGCGCGATTCGTTCTTCGGCCGCGCAAAGAAAATACTCGGCGACGTCGTAGTCGCGATTCACGCCCTCGCCGTTCGCGAACTGCTGCGCGAGCTCGACGTCGCACCAGCCTTCGCACTCCTTCACGGCGTTCACCGCGGCCGGCGGCAGCGTGTAGTTCTTGTATTTCGCGCAGACCTGCGCGGAGTCGATCGTTGCGGCGAGGAGCAGGGCGAGCATCACACGAGGATGATATCGGCCGCGCTGACGGGCAACGTCTGGCCATCGCTTTGAATCAGCGCGCGTCCGTATTCGTCGATGCCGGACCACGTGCCGTCGATCGTCCGATCGCCGAGGACGCAGTGGATGCGATCGCCCGACTTGTGGATCGCGAGCTTGCGCCACTCCGCGAGCACGTCGTCGTGATCGAGCGTGTGCGACAGGCGCTCGTCGACGTGCTCGATGAACGCGAGCGTCGCGGTGTCGATGCCGTCGAAGGGTCCCGTCGCGGCCTCGCGAATCGAGATCGCATTCGGCCGTGCTTCATCCGGCGCCGGCTCGACGTTCACGCCGATGCCGATCAGCAGGAACACGCGATCGTCCTGCATGCGCGCCTCGATCAGAATCCCGGCGATCTTCTTGCCGCCGACGAGCACGTCGTTCGGCCACTTGATGCGCGCGTCGATCGCGTACGTCTCGCGCAGGTACGTCGCGAGAATGTTCGCCATCGCGAGCGGCACGAGCGGCAGCTCCTGCGCGGTGCGCGTCAGGAGCGTCGTCGTGTAGATCCCTTTGCCCGCGGGCGATGACCAGCTGCGATCGTTGCGTCCGCGGCCCGCGAACTGCTCGCCCGCGATGATCATCGCCTGTGGCAGCGAGAGCTCGTTCTCGATGCACTCCGTCACGATGCGTCGCGCGATGAGGTTCGTCGACGCGACGCGCGGAATGATCGCGAGCGATTCCAGAACGCGCAGCCGCGGGACGATGAGTCGCGTGTCGATCATGAGGAGCGAGCTGACAGTCTAAGCCTGGTTCTGTGCGAGCTTCTCCAACCGATCGCGCAATTCGGCCTGCCGCGCCTGCGCGCCCGCGACGATTTGCGCCGGCGCGTTGCGCAGGAACTGCTCGTTCGCGAGCTTCGCATCGAGCGAGGCCAGCTCCGCCTGACTCTTCTCGATCTCGCGGCGAACGCGGTCGAGCTGCTCTTGCGAGACTTCCTTCTCCGGAAACTCGATCGCGATGTGCACGCCCTCGACGACGTCGAGATGTGCGCCGGCCGGTGCCTCGCCGCCCACGATCACTTCGTTGAGTCGCGCGAGCTCCATGAGCAGATAGGCCGTGTCTTTGTAGAACGTCGCATCGCGTTCCGGCACGCCGTTGATGAAGAGGCGGAAGCGATCCTTCGGCGTGAAGCCGCGCTCCGCGCGCACGTTGCGCACGGTCGTGACGATCGCCTTCACCGCGCTCATCAACCGCTCCGCTTCCGGATCCTCGAGCACTTCCTCGGCGATCGGGTACGGCGCGATCATGATCGACGGCTCGACGCCGCCGAGCTTCTGCCAGATCTCTTCCGTGACGAACGGCATGAACGGATGGAGGAGTCGCAGCGAGCCGTCGAGCACTTCGAGCAGCACGCGCTTCGCGAGCTTGCGTTCCGCGTCCGAGCCGTGCTTGCCGAGGAGCACCGGCTTGGCCATCTCGATGTACCAGTCACAGAACTCGTGCCAGAAGAATTTGTACAGCGCCGTCGACGCCTCATCGAAGCGGAACAGCGACAGCTGCTTGTTCACCTCGGCCGTCGTGCTGTTCAGTCGCGAGAGAATCCAGCGCTCCACCGTGCGCAACTTCTCGCGCTCGATCGGGCCGGCATCCTTCAGCTCGACGTCGATGTGCATCATCGCGAACCGCGACGCGTTCCAGATCTTGTTCACGAACGCCGAGTACCCCTGGATGCGCGACTTGCCGAGCGGAATGTCGCGACCGGATGCGCTTACGGCGAGCGTGAATCGCAGCGCGTCGGCGCCGACTTCGTTCACGATCTCGAGCGGGTCGATGACGTTGCCTTTCGACTTCGACATCTTCTGACCCTGCTCGTCGCGCACGAGTCCATTGAGAAACACCTGCGAGAACGGCGCGCGTCCGGTGAAACGCAAACCGAACATGATCATGCGCGCCACCCAGAAGAAGAGGATGTCGAAGCCAGTGATGAGCGTGTCGGTCGGGTAGAACGTCTTGAGATCCGCCGTCTCCTCAGGCCAGCCGAGCGTGGAGAACGGCCACAGTCCGGACGAGAACCACGTGTCGAGAACGTCCGTCTCTTGCTGCACCGGCGCGCTGCACTGCGGGCACGTCGTGAGGTCGTCCATCGTCACGGTGGTGTGGCCGTTCGGACAATGGAACGCTGGGATGCGATGGCCCCACCAGAGCTGGCGGGAGATCGTCCAATCGTGGATGTTCTCCATCCAGTTGAAGTACGTCGCTTCCCAACTCTGCGGAACGATCTGCACCGCGCCGCTGCGCACCGCTTCGATCGCGGGCTTCGCGAGCGGCTCGATCTTCACGAACCACTGCCGCGAAACCATCGGCTCGATGATCGTGCCGCACTTGCCGTGGAAGCCGACGTTGTTCACGTGGTCTTCGATCTTCACGAGGAACCCTTCCTCGCGAAGACGCTCCACGACTTTCGTGCGCGCGTCGAAACGGTCGAGACCTTCGAAGTCCGCGCCGGCGGCGGCGAGCATGCGTCCGTCTTCGCCGATGACCTGCATCTGCGCGAGGTCGTGGCGCTTGCCGGTTTCGTAGTCGTTCTTGTCGTGCGACGGCGTGACTTTCACGACGCCGGTGCCGAACTCGGGATCGACGAGGATCGCGTCGCCGACGATCGGGATGCGGCGATTCTGAATCGGAAGGATCGCGAACTTGCCGATCAGACCCTTGTAGCGATCATCGTCGGGATGCACTGCGACGCCCGTGTCGCCGAGCATCGTCTCGGGTCGCGTCGTCGCGACGGTCAGGCGGCGATCGGTGCCTTCCACCGGATAGTCGACGTGATAGAGCTTCGACTGCTTCTGATCGAACTCGACCTCGACGTCGGAGATCGCGGTGCGGCACTGCGGGCACCAGTTCACCATCGCGATGCCGCGATAGATCAGGCCGTCTTCGTACAGCTTCACGAAGACGTAGCGCACGGCGCGCGACAGTCCCTCATCGAGCGTGAAGCGCTCGCGCGTCCAGTCGCAGGAGGCGCCGAGGCGGGTGAGCTGGTCTTTGATTTCGGTGGAGTGCTGTTCCTTCCACTCCCAGATCTTCTCGACGAACGCGTCGCGCCCGATCTCGAGTCGCTGGATGCCTTTGCTCGCGAGATTGCGCTCGACGACCATCTGCGTGGCGATGCCGGCGTGGTCGGTGCCCGGGACCCAGAGGGTGTTGAAGCCGGACATGCGCTTCCAGCGGACGATGATGTCCTGCAGCGTGTTCACCAGCGCATGGCCGATGTGCAGGCGGCCGGTGACATTGGGGGGAGGGATGACGATCGAAAACTTCGGGCGCTCCGGGTCGTCAGCCGGAGTGAAGTACCCCTCGGCCTCCCACTTCGCGTAAAGGCGCTGCTCGAAATCCGCGGGCTCGTAACGTTTGGCGAGTTCTTCTTTCATGGCGAAAGCCGGCCATTATAAGGATGGGCGGGCACGGCCCGCAGCGCTTGTTGTTCCTGCTAACGCGTTCGTGCCTTCCCTCGCGGGTATACCAAGAGGCTTGGCAGAGGTAACAACTGGCGGTGCGGGCCGTGCCCGCCCCAGATACACCAAGAGCCGGCCCACGCGGCCGGCTCTTGGTGTTTTGGATCAGGAGGAGAGTAGGAGATTAGGGGTCCGGTCGTTCGTTCGTGCCCTTCACTGAGTCAGACGATGCGGCTTCGAAAAAGTTTCGCCGGTTTCGCGAAACTTCGATCGTCAACCGATTCGTGACCGAGCGGCAACACGGCGAGGGTCGGACTCGGTCCCTTTCTGCAGTCCGGCGAACGCGATCATGGCCGCGTTGTCGGTGCAGAACTTTTTCTCGGGAAGCCGAACGATGACCCCGCGACGCTCACCCCAGGCGATGATCCGCTCGCGCAACACGCCGTTCGCCGCGACGCCGCCGGCCATCGCCACCTCGGCCGGCTTCGGCGAATCCATGCGGTCCCATACAGTTTCGATGCGGTCGAAAAGCTGCGCGAAGAGCGCGTCCTGGAACGTCGCGCAGAAATCGCCAAGGGTGGCGGGATCGCCGTCGAGGCGCACTTGATGTTCGCGGGCGAGGCGGATCGCGCCGGCCTTGATCCCGCTGTACGAGAAGTCGAGCGACTCGTCGCGGAACTGCGGGATCGGAAACGGGAAGCGCTTCGGGTCGGCCTTGCCCTGGCGGGCGTGCTTCTCGATCTGCGGTCCGCCGGGATACGGCAAGCCGATGAACTTCGCGACCTTGTCGAACGTCTCGCCGATGGCGTCGTCGCGGGTGCGATTGATCTGGCGAATGTCGCAACCCTGAACGTCGTACAGCGCGCTGTGGCCGCCGGAGATCACGAGAGACAGAAAGCGTGCAGGCAGCGGAGTCGCCGGCCCGTCCTTCTGGAGGTACGGCGAGTAGATGTGTCCTTCGAGATGGTTCACCGGAACGATGGGGATCCCGAGTCCGTACGCGAGTCCCTGTGCACCGGCGACGCCGACCAGCAACGCGCCGATGAGTCCGGGTCCGGAGGTCACGGCGATCGACTGGACGTCGCCCCACTGTGCGCCTGCGGCGTCGAGCGCGCCTTCGACGAGCGGGAAGAGATGCGCGAGATGTTCGCGGGACGCGATCTCAGGGACGACGCCACCGAACGGCTGATGCCGCTCGATCTGCGAGGCGATGAGGTTCGCTTTCACGCTGCCGTCGCGCTCGAGGAGAGAGACTGAGGTTTCGTCGCAGGACGTTTCGATACCGAGAATCACGCGGCGGAGAACAGTAGCAGACCGTAGGGCGTTCCCCGTCCGCATTTCCGTAAGGCGCCGTTCGTGCTTGCGGTGCTTTAATCACTGCATGCGAATCGTAGTTGCCGGCGGTACGGGCTTCCTCGGCGAGCCTCTCGTCAAACGTCTGATCGCTCGCGGCGATGACGTCGCGGTGCTGAGCCGCAATCCCTCGAAAGTCCGGGAAGGACGCGGCCTGCAGTGGGACGGCAAGACGCAGGGCGCGTGGTCGGACGAAGTCGCGAACGCGGACGTCGTCATCAACCTCGCGGGCGAGAACGTCGGCGAGGGACGATGGACGGACGCGCGGAAGAAGCAGCTCGTCGCCAGCCGCCTCGATGCGACCGAGGCACTGATCGAAGCGCTGCGACGCGCGCCGTCGAACAAGCGCGTGCTCATCAATGCGTCGGCGATCGGCTACTACGGCGTGCGTGGCGACGAAGTGATCGACGAGAACGGCTCGCGCGGCGGCGGCTTCCTCGCGCAACTCGTCGAGAAGTGGGAGAACGGAGCGCGCATGGCGGAACCGCTCGCGCGCTTGGTGCTCCTGCGATTCGGCGTGGTACTCGCGGCGGAGGGCGGCGCGTTGAAGAAGATGCTGCTGCCGTTCAAGCTCGGCGCGGGTGGTCCCATCGGAAGCGGGCAGCAGTGGATGTCTTGGGTCGATCGCGACGACGCGGTGCGGTTCATCGAGTGGGCGATCGATCACGAGTCGGCGCGCGGGATCTACAACGTCACCGCGCCCAACCCGGTCCGCAATCGCGAGTTCACGAGCGCTCTCGGCCGCGCGTTGCATCGTCCGGCGTTCATGCCGGCGCCGGCGTTCGCGTTACGCGTGGCGTTCGGCGAGATGGCGGACGAGGTGCTGCTTGGCGGTCAGCGCGTCGTGCCGAAGCGTGCGGAGCACGATGGGTTTGCGTTCGGCGTGATGTCGCTCGACGCCTCGTTCGCGCGGCATCTTTAGAAAGAGCGTTGAATCACCGTGGGGCAGGCCGTTTCGGGCCTGCCCCACGATTTGCCGCTGAGTGTGAGTGACAGGCGGCATTTCTTTGGGGGTCATCGTCGCGGGGCGAGCGCGCGAAGGTCAGTTGTTGGAGTTGAGCATCTTCCAGTCGCGTTCCTTGCTGTCTTCGCGAAGGTACGCGGGCCGGCGCTCGGTGATGGTGTTGAGGTCCGACGCGGTCTCCACCATCAGGCGGAACTTGCCGATCATCGTGCGCTGGACCTGTTTCGGCAGGACGCGGAGGTCATCGACGAGGCGCTGCGCGGCGCAATCGTCTTCATCGAGCTCCCACGGCGCGATCTGACGCTCCACCGAGACGCCGAAGAATTCTGCTTCGGTCAGCCCGTAGACGCCGAGGAGGCGCTTGAGCTGCGCGAGCTTGAGTGAGCCGATCCGCTGTCCCGTTTCAAAGGAGCTGATCGTCTTCTCTCCGACACCGGAGAGGCGGGCAACATCTTTCTGGCTCAGCCCGCGGAGCCTGCGGATTTCACGAAGTTTCAGTACGAGATCCATGGCTTCCTCACCTTGCTTCTCTCACACAACGATCAGAAACGAACCACACACGATTACGACGAGGGACTAGAACCGCCGCATCAAGCCCACCACTACGCCTTGCACCGCGACGTCGCGGGCCGCTGCGTAGATCGGGCTCATGAAGGAGTTCGCGGGCTGCAGCCGGACGCGTTCTCCCTCCTGATAGAGCCGCTTGAGCGTCACTTCACCATTGACGTTTGCAACCACCATCTCGCCGTTGTCTGCGCGCTCGCGGCGGGCGATGATCACCAGGTCTCCGTCGAGAATGCCGTCGTCGACCATCGAGTCTCCACGCACCTTCAGCACGTAGTTGTCGCCGCGCGACGTGAGGTGCTCCGGAACACTGATGGTCTCGTTGCCGACTTCCACATCGAGCGGACGGCCGGCAGCGATGTAGCCGAACAGCGGAAGATCGCGAACGGGGGAAGAGGACCGCGGCTCCGGTCTGACATCCGACGGACGGCTCTCGCCGAGACCCGCGGGAGGATCGACGACTTCGACTCCGCGCTTCTGGTTCCAGTCTCTCCGGATCAATCCCTTTTTCTCGAGGAGGGACAGGTGCTTGTAGACCGTCCCGTACGACGAGAACCCGAAGTGATCGCAGATCTCCCGGTGCGTCGGCGCAACCCCGCGCTCCTTCTGGAAGTCGCGAATGAAGTTGAGAATGTCCCGCTGCCGTTCCGTCAGATATTTCATTCCGCCCTCAGTGCCGACAATATGGGCGGTAATAGGACGAAAGTCAAGCGTAAGTGGCGAGAATTTGGTAGTGGTCTATTTTCAGCTAAAGTTGTAACAACAGCCATTTAGAAGAGATCAGGCGAGAATGCAGCGGGCGTAAGTCGCTCACTTGGAACCGGAGCTATGAAGGATCGAAGGGAAGGAAGTCTCCAGCTCAACGATCGCGGATGCGAGCGCGAGGGCATGGGGTGCGAGTTCTTCCTGAAGGATCTCCATGTAGCCGACGTGCAGCTCGTGAAAGACGGCGCGTCTCCCCGGCGTCGCATCCACCACGTCCCGGAAGAACCGGTTCATCACTCTCACCTGCCGGAGCAACGGTTGGATGTCGGCGTACTCGCTCACCGCTCACCGTCCCCGAGGTCGAACAGTTCGGTGATCCGCACGGCGCGGCGGCGAAGCTGGCGACACGCACCGGTCAACCAGATCATCACGGGCCGCGTCGGTTCGGCCCGGCCGAAGCGTAGCCGGTACACGTGCTGCCGACTCACCCCGGCCAGCTCTGCGACGAGATGCGGCCGGAGGTCATTGTCTTCGAGGTACTTCCCGAACCGCGTGAGGTTGGTCTGCTGTTCAGTAGTCACACTCATAGCATGTGACACTCATAGCAGGTTGGTCAAGCGCGAGAAAGCGTCACACTCAAAGCATGGCTGCCGCCTCGGCCCGTGACCGCTTTGCCGCGCACCTGCGCGAGCTGCGGGACAAGCGCGCGATCTCTCAGACGAGACTCGCGGAGCTGGCCGGGTTGAACCGGAACTACGTCGGCGACGTCGAGCGAGGCAAGCGCAATCCGTGTCTCGACAACATCCTCCGTCTCGCCGACGCGTTGGACGTGAATCCCTCCGAGCTGTTCCGGCCCTTCGACAAACGCCGGTAGTGAACCTATACTGAGCGCATGCCAAAGCGCTCAAGCAATAAAAAGAGCGGTCGAGAGGACGAAGCGCAAGCTGCCGTCCGGGTCATCGCCATCATCGCCGAGAAGTCTGAGGAGGACGAGCCGCGCGACATTCCGCCCGAGGTCAGCGCCGCCGCTGCCGCGCTCGGGAGACGCGGCGGGTTGAAGGGCGGACCGGCGCGGGCCGCCGCGTTGACCGCGAAGAAACGATCCGAGATCGCGAAGAAGGCGGCTGCGGCGCGGTGGAAGAAAGATTAGCTGCGTCGTGGCCAAACGCAAGGATGAACGTCTTCGCGCAGTACTGGATCGTGTTCGCGACCTTCTAGTTGCAAGCGCCACGATCGAAGTGACCGACGCAAGAAAGGCGATTGTCGTAGAGAACGGACGGCTTTCGTTAGGAACCGCCCGCGTTCAGTACAGCATAGGCCCGCTGGCAATGACGGTCGACTTTGAGTCGCTTGCGAGCGTGATGCTGGAGTTGGCCGATTCGATGTTTGAAGTCTTCGATGTGACATTCAAAGACGGCGGCACGATGCGGGATGCTGTTAACCACAAGGTCGCCGCCGCCATTCGAACTATTGACGACACTGCGTTGAATATTCTCGCGGACTACGTGACGGAACTCGCATTCCAGGGAGCTGCCCTCGCAACGGAAGAGTTTGCATCCGAAGTGTTCAACCGCACCCTCACCAAATCTGAGATGAAGTTGTTTAGGTCGATCTCTCGCGACGTCGCTGAAGCTTTACTAGCATCGCGGATTCCGAACGTTGGACGTGGTGGCGTTACGCGTGTCCGCGACCCATTGCCCGACGATGTCCTAGTCCGTTTCTTCGAGGCGGCGGAACGCGTTCACCCGTTCTGGAGAGACGTCGCGGACCGCGCAAGACGTGGCGATGAAACGTGGCAGCAGGATGCTAAACGTCTTCCAGAATATCGACGCTTCACGAAGGCGGAACGGCATCATGCTGACGCGACGATTGTGTTGCTACATCGCGGACGGAAAGTGAATGGAGCGCGCCCGGCGCCCCGCGTGCTGGCGCGAGAACACGCTCGCCTTCTGGTCGGTCTTGAGGTGTCGTCTGACGGCACACTCCGACAGCATGAGCGTGAGGGTAGAGCGCTCCTAAAGCCGTGATCGGCGCTACGTGCGCGTGTCATTTCCAATGTATCAATTGGAAATAGCACGCGCACGTTATCTTCATCGCGGGCTTGGTCTTAACGCGTGGAGCGCCGCTCCAACTCTCCGATTGTTTTTGACGTAGGCGTGTCAAATCCAGTCGGTCATGTTGAATGCAACATCGTCATACGCTGACCATGTTGATGGAGCGAGCAAACACATGAGAAGAGCAGAAGCCTTCGCAGTTCAGGCCCATGTCACCGGCGGCGAAGGCGCTAGATACACGAAGGGCCGTTCCTGCGTGCCCGCTAAGCAACCGGAACGGCCCGTGGTGACACCGACTGACGCTCTCGTAACTCAGCGGATGGAGTGACGGTCTACTAAACCGAGTGTCGTGGGTTCGATCCCCACCGAGAGCGCCATTCATTTTACGACGCATGACTGATCGCCGCGGTTACAATTTACGTGCGTGTCCGCTCAAGCATTGACAGCGTGACCGGTCAAGCATACATTGGGGTGCATGAACAAGCTGTCTCCTGAGAAGCGCGCCCGCATCATCCAGTCCTTGGTTGAGGGCAACTCCATCGCCTCGACGTGCCGCATGACCGGCGCGGCGAAGATGACGGTTCTCAGTCTGCTCGCCGAAGTCGGCGAGGCTTGCTTGCGCTTCCACGACACGTACGTTCGTTACCTCAATACCGAGCGTCTTCAGTGCGATGAGGTCTGGTCGTTCTGCTACGCGAAGGAGAAGAACGTCCCGAGAAAGATGCGCGACCGCGACGACGTCGGCTCCGTCTGGACGTGGACCGCGCTCGACGCCGATTCGAAGCTGCTCGTGTCGTGGCTCGTGAGTGAGCGCAATCAGGAGGCAGCGGACGCTCTGATCGAGGACATCAAGTCGCGGACCTTCCGCCGCATTCAGATCTCGACCGATGGCCGGAGTGAATACCTCGGCGCGATCGTGAAGGCGTTCAGCTACGGCGAGTGCGACTACGCGGAGGTCATCAAGCAGTACGGTCCGAGTGGCAACCAGCCGGGAAGTAGTCCGAACAGTGCCGAGAGTCGCTACTCACCGGGACGCGTGACCGGCATCGAGAAGCGGCCGAAGGTCGGGATGCCGATCACCAAGCACATCTCCACCTCGTACATGGAGCGCTGGAACCTGACCCTTCGGATGCAGAACCGGCGCTTCACGCGGCTCACGAATGCGTTCTCGAAGAACCTCCAGAATCACATCTACATGCTGGCGCTGACGGTGGTGTTCTACAACTTCTGCCGGAAGCACAAGTCTCTCGGCGGCAAGACTCCGGCGATGGTTGCCGGGCTCACGGACTACCGGTGGACGGCGAGTGATGTCGTCGCGTTGGATATGTGGTTGCCGGAGGAGAAGGCGGCGTGACTCCGGGCACAGATCGTGCCAAAAGGTAACATCAAATGTGCACAAAAATTGGTCGCGTTTCTGTGCAAATCATGCGGAAAACCTGTTGACAGCAGACACAAAATCGTCGATATATATCGTGAATCTGAGCCCCGGCTAGACTGGGTAGTAGGATTCGCCCGGGGCGCCAACTGGCGCCCTTTAATTTTGGTCGCCTAAACCACCACGATCCCGTACCGGTTCTTCAGGCTAGCTCGCAGGAGATAGATCGGCGCAAGGCGGCGGAAGTACTTGCGCGCACCCTTGCGGCGCATATACGCGTTCGGCTCCTTCCCTTGGTAGATCAGGTACGCAATCGTATCCACAGCTTGGATAAAGTAGGTCGTGCGTGAGTCCCGATGCACCGGATCTTCGATGATGTAGTTGAGCCGAAGATTTCGATAACCCGATCCGAATTGGCTCTGGTTGGGTATAGGGTTGTAGCGTCGCATGCGCCGAAGGAGAGAGTTCAGCCGCGCATCCGTGTTGTCGCAATAGACGATCCCGCGTTCCTCGGGATTCTTAGGCCCGGGAAAGTTCGCGCTTGCGATGGTGTTTTCGAAGCGCTGAAGCAGGGCACGCCATGCGCGATCAAAGATCGTCGCACTCGTATCTCCCGGCCGTTTGATCGCCACGACGTTGATCGCCCGCACGTCCGGCAATTTCGCGATTTCGTCGGCGAACATTCGTACGATCGTTAGACGATCGTTGCGCTTGATGTGCGCGAGATTTCCAGGGCCGCGAATCATTGCCGCGGCATGAATTTCGTCGGACATCTTCAGTCCGAACGTGTCGCGCATTCGACGACGAAAAGCGATTAGCTGGTCAAGTGACGCCGCCCATCGAAGCTCGTGGACAATGAGGCTCGAAAGCACAAAGAACGGCGTGGGCGAATTCGTGACGCCGGTATCGCCACTTTCATCCACGTACATCAAGTACATCCGCAACCCCCTCCGCACATTGTTGACGGGGTTGCATTTTAGGGCAAGCAAGACGCGCTAAATGGTTTCCGGCCGTAGCTCTCGTTCATAGCGATTCTCCTTAGGTTTTGGAGAACAGCGCTACGAGCGACACGAGCGCCTGAATGGCCATAATCACCGTCGCAATGGTCACGACGAGGTTGAACCGCTCCTGCCGCCTTAGTGCCTTTTGATGTAGTAGAAACTGTGCGCTCTGAAAGTCGTCGCCGGTGTCCACTATGTGCTGACGCAACTCATCTTCCGACATCGTTTCGAGGAGATCAGGTTTTCTCATGCGTCCATGATCCCCTGTTACAACCACCCCTTCAAACTAGACCACTACCGAGAATTTGGGAGTGGTCTAGTTTCAGACGATTCTGTAACAAGAGAGGCTTACGGCCGGAAGGGCGTGAACGCGGCAGGCGTAAGTCCCGGGCGACAAACAAAAGGCCAGCCCGTGAGGGCTGGCCTTCGCGACAGTTCGTGAGAACCGAACTTAGTCGAGCTTGATGGCTTTCTTGGTCTTCTCGCGGCGCGAGGACTCTTTGGCTTTGTACTCGGCCATGCAATCGCCCTTTTCGACCATCGCGCAGCTCAGGTACTCGCTGATTTCCATGATGACGGCGCGGATCGCTTTGCCGGTCGGGGTCTTCTCGTACTTCGAGAGGTTGCCGCCGAAGCCGCCGCGGTAGACGCCGACGGCGAGGCCGCCGCTGCTGGCGCGCGCTTCGATCGTACGCGTGAACTCGATCTCACCCGTGGTCGTGTCGATGACGCGGAGGTCGACTGCGAGGTATGCGTCTTCTTTCTTGCCGCCGACGCTGATGCCGCGGAAGCTGAGGCCGCCGCCCGTGCCCTTGACGTCGCTCTCGAACGCGGTGAGCGTCGCGACGACCAGGTACTGCGCGCCGGTGAGCTTGCCGATCTTGGCGCCGCTCTTCTTGCTGACGCGGCCGGAGTCGGCCAGGTCCTGCTCGTCGAGGACGGCGTCGAGCTTGTCGCGCTCGACCATCTTGAAGTTGCCGGTGCCGGCCAGTTCGTTGGTGAGCATGCCGGCGAGATCGCTGCCGACGCCGCCATACCACCATGCGGCCGAGGTGTCGTTACGGAACTCGGTCACCGCCAGAACGGGCTTGCCCGCCGCGCTCGCGACGCTGGCGATGAAGAGCAGAAGAAAGCCGAAAGCAAATTTGGTTCGCATGTGTCCTCTCGTGTTTGGTCCGATTTTGTGCTGCCAATCTAGGGCGCTGCAACAGCGGCGACCGTGATCCTGCTCACCATCAGTGACCGGTCGCGTCTTCCACTCCGATAAGCAGCTCAGAATCCCACATTTCCACCCGATTTCGCCCACGATTCTTCGCCGAATACAACGCGCGATCGGCCCGATCGATGAGCGCGGCAGGACTGAGGACCTCGCTCTCGGCGGGAGTATCCATTCCGGCGATGCCGATCGACGCGGTCACGACGATCGACGTATCGCCGCACGGAATCTCCATCGATTCGAGCCTGCTGCGAATTCGTTCCGCGACAACCGACGTGTTCCCCGGTTTTGTTTCCGGGAGAACGATGCAGAACTCTTCGCCGCCATATCTGCCGGCGACGTCGTACACGCGGCAACTGTCACGCAGCAGTTGCCCGATGTTCTGCAGCACCTGATCGCCCGCCGAGTGACCGAAGGTGTCGTTGACTCGCTTGAAGTGATCGACGTCGAGCATCAGCAGCGACATCGGCGAGCCGTGGCGCATCGCGCGATTCAGCTCGCTGTCGAGTTTCTCGATCACGAACCATCGCGCATACAGCCCGGTCAGCGAGTCCCGCGACGAAACCTCGGAGAGGTTTCGATTGCGCACGATGAGATCGAGATTCTCGCGCTGCATGCTGAGCATTCGCTGCTCGAGCTCCAGATAGCGAGCCTCGCTCTCGTTCGCGTAGCGGAGGACGTCGAAGAGCTCGTGGATGACGCGGCGTTCGACGTCGGCGAATGGCGCTCCGTCCGACGAAACGACGGCGATGCGCGGTGACACGAGTCGCACCGCGAAGCTCTTCCCGGCCTCCGGGGATTGATGGTCGGCGAGGTGAAGGGGCCTGTGCAGCAGCTCAGACAGGGGCGCGAGAATCCGGCCTGCTGCGGATTCAAACGTTTGCATCGTGTTGTCCTTGAGAGAGTGCGCGAGTATAGCGCCCGAAATGGAGTGCGGCCAACGCGCAACTATGGAAGGCACGACTCGCGTCAGGCGCGCTGTTCGATGCGAAAGCGATTCACGCCCGCGCGAATCTCATCGCCGCCGTGCACCTTCGTGTTTTTCGCGGGGAGCGTGTTGAGGAAGGTGCCGTTGCGACTGCCGAGGTCGCGGACGCGGATGGTGCCGTCCTCGTCGCGGGCGATTTCGAAGTGACGGCGCGACAGAAACTCGTCGGGAACGCGCACGTGACCTTCGCGGCCGACCACGAGACCCGCGGACGGGATCTCGAACTCCTGGCCGGCGAGCGGACCTTCGACGCACACCAGCACTGCGCGCGTAGCGGCGGGCTGCGTCGCGCGCGCGTTCCTTAGTTTCTCCGCGAGCAGCGACTCGTCGATGCCGAAGTCGTCGAGCGCGATCGGGTCGACGGGCAGACCGACGTCGTCGGTCGGTTCCACGCTCACCAGCGCGGTTCCGACGCGCAGCAGATGGACGCCGTCCTCGAGCACGGCCTCGTCGATCGCACGGCCGTCGAGAAACGTTCCCATGTGCGAGTCTGCATCGCGCACGACGAGCCGATCACCGCGCACGGAGATCGAGCAGTGACGGATCGAGAGCTCCGCGTCCGCGAGGTCGACGTGGCATCCCTTGCGGCCGATCCAGAGCGGATGCTCGTGAATCGTGAAGACCGTGTTGACTGGGGCATACGCGCCGCTCGCAACGACGCGGACCGATCGCGGACGTGACGGCGCGATCATCGGCTGGCTCGACGCTTCAGCTTTTGGCGCGGCGGTGTCGACGCGATACGGCTTCATGTCGATCTCGCGGATCTGATCGACGTCGACGAGGCGCGCGAGCACGGCGGCTTTGCTGCCGGACAGCCACTCGCCGCAATGGCACGTGGCGATCGAGTTCGGCAAACGGACCGCAACCACCCCGGGTACGTCGTACGCCTGCCCGCACTTCGGGCAGCGAATCAGAGGCATGCGCGCGATGATAGCAGCGGCGCGCTTGGAGAGTCCGCGACGATGCGACTACACTTCGCCGCGGTCCATATGTCGTCATCAAAGCGAAACGCATCGGGAGCCCGCGTCGGCTTGCGCTCGAAGGTGGTGGCCGCGTTCGCGCTGCAGGCGATCGTCATCGCGCTTCTCCTCGTCGGCATCCAGCAACTGCTCGTCCGCCGCGCGATGATCAACCAGACGCGCGAGCAGGGCGCGGCCATCGCACGCATGGTCGAGATCACCTCCGGTGACTTCGTGCTGTTCGCGATGGCGGACAACCTGAAGAAACTCACCGCCGATCTCGCCACGAATCCATCCGTCGCGTACGCCGAGTTTCTCGACGGCAACGGCAAGATCCTCGCCGCGACGGCGGCGTCGCAGCCGCAGCCGCTCGTGAATCGCAAGCTCGATCGCGACCAGGGCAGCGAAGTCGCGGACGGCCTTCATCTCTATACCGTTCAATTCTTCGAAGGCGGGACGTCGACCGCGAACGCGAAGCCGAAGGGCTACTTCCGCCTTCTGCTGAACGAATCGCAGGCGCAGAACGCCGTGCGCACGATGCGCAGCTGGAACGCCGCCGCGACGGCGGTGGTGTTGGTCGCGGCGACGCTGCTCGCGTGGTTCGCGTCGCGCTATCTCGTCCGCCCGATCCTCGCGCTCGTCGAGACGGCGCGGCAGCTCGCGAAGGGCGACCTCACCGAACGCGTCGCCGTGACGTCGAACGACGAGATCGGGAGTCTGGCCGAAGCGTTCAACGCGATGGCCGGCAATCTCGAGAAGACCGTGAAGAACCTCGTCGGCGCGCAGTCGAAGCTCAAGAGCGTCGTCGAGACCGTCGACTCGCGCTCACACACCGTCATTCAGCGCGTCGACGAGCAGCGCAAGATCATCGACGAGACGTATCAGTCGATCGATCAGCTCAACAGCGGCGTGCGCAAAATCACCGACAACGTCGAGGCGCTTTCGGCGTCCTCGGAAGAAACGTCTTCGTCGATGCTCGAGATGGTCGCGTCGATGGAAGAAGTGAGCCGCCACACCGACACGCTCTTCTCCTCGGTCGAAGAAACCGCATCGGCCACGCACCAGATGGTTTCGTCGATTAGCGAAGTCGATCAGAACGTCGTCTACCTCACGAACTTCGTCACCGACACGTCGTCGTCGATGGTCGAGATGTCGGCGTCGATCGCGCAAGTCGAGACGAATGCCGCGCGCTCGTACGATCTCGCGCTGGCCGTTGCCGACGCCGCGGAGTCGGGGATGAAAGCGGTGCGCGAAACGATCGAAGGGATGGAGCAGATCCGCCAGTCGGTCAACGAGACCAACGCCGTCGTCGCGCGACTCGGCGATCGTTCCATCGCGATCGGCAAGATTCTCAACGTCATCGAAGACGTCGCCGAGCAGACGAACCTCCTCGCGCTGAACGCCGCGATTCTCGCCGCGCAGGCGGGCGAGTACGGCAAAGGCTTCTCCGTCGTCGCCGCCGAGATTCGCGAGCTCTCTGAACGCACCGCCTCGTCGACGCGCGACATCGCGAACCTCATTCAAAGCGTGCAGACGGAAGTCGAGAACGCACTGCGCGTGACGTCGTCCGGCTCGCTGCTCGTCGAGACCGGCGTGTCGCTGTCGCATCAGGCGGGCAAGGCACTCAACAACATCCTCGAGTCGGCGACGAAGTCGTCGAGCATGGGCAAAGAGATCGCGTCCGCGACGCGCGAGCAGGCCACCGGCAGCGAAACGATCACGCGCTCCGTCGACAAGCTGCAGGCGATGGTCGGCCAGATCAACGGCGCGACGCGCCAGCAGGCGCAGGGCTCGGATCACATCATGCGCGCCGTCGAGTCGATGCGTGAGGTGACGAAGTACGTGCGCCAGGCGATGGTGGAGCAGAAGTCGGGCTCGTCGATGATCTCGTCCGCGGCGGAGCGGATGATCGAGATGATTCACGAGATCTTCCAGGTCGCCGCCGGTCAGGCCGCGGAGAGCGAGAAGATCGTCGCGACGATGCAGCAGGTGCGCGCGATCGCCGACGGCAACCGCACCACCGCCGCCGACATGACCTCCGCCCTCGGCCTGCTCAACGACGCCATCCGCGGCCTCGAGGACGAGGTCCGCAGCTTCCGCGTGAGGTCATGAGCGACCTTCGTCTGATCACGTTCCGTGTCGGCCCCGAGACGTTCGTGCTCGACATCATGGCCGTCCGCCAGATCGTGCAGTACACCGGCTCGACCAGCGTCCCGACCGCGCCGTCGTTCATCGAAGGAATCATCGTCCTCCGCAACGAAGTCATCCCGATCGTCGACCTCAGCGACCGCCTCTACCCGCAACGCACCGGCAAATCCGAAACGCCGCTCGTCCTGATCACGCACACGAGCGCCGGCATGATCGG
>DASVNL010000528.1:0-3645 GCA_036383875.1 Thermoanaerobaculia bacterium | reverse complement strand
GACATGATCAACGATCGCGACTGGCAGTACCGCTTCTGGCGTCGCGCGTCGAAGAACCCGATCATGAAGCTCGGCGTGAATCTGATCCCGAAGAAGATCGCGCGCAACTTCGTCGACAGCGTCGAGAAGAAGCTCGCCTCGTCGAACTTCAAGCACAAGTCGCGCGTGCCGGTCGAGCTGATGGAGCGCTACGGCAAGCAGCGCTCGTCCGACGGTTTCACGCACGTCGTGTTCGGCCACTTCCACCAGAAGCTCGAGATCCCCGCCGGACGCTCGATGCTCGTGACGGTGCTGCCGCCGTGGTATGAAACAGGCGAGGCGATGAAGATCGACACGACGACCGGCGCGTTCGAGTGGGTCACGGTCTAGCGCACTGCGCGACGCTTCAGCGGCCTCACGTTGACCTCGAACGCGGTGCTGCTCGCCGAACACGGCGTCGTCGCCATGACCCAGTAGTGATGCACGCCCGAAGTCTCCGGCGTGAACGTGAGCGTCGTGCCGCCGAACGGAATCGCGCGTGACGTGTCGCCGAGCTCGCCCGCGTACCAGACGAACGTCGAGCGATCGGCGATCGACGACATGGCCTGCAGCGTGACTTCGTCGCCGAGCTTCGTCTCGACGAGCGCCTCCGCCGGTTTCACGGCGGGCTCATCGCCGCAATACACCGTGATGTCGGCGAGCCCCGAGGGGTTGAGGGAGCCGTTGCGGATGTAGAGGATGTAGGTCTGGCCGGGCGCCACGCCGGTGATCGCGACTTCGCGCGATCCGCTGGTGGTCATGGTCGTA
The DNA here is from genome assembly GCA_036383875.1 of Thermoanaerobaculia bacterium. Taxonomy (GTDB): domain Bacteria; phylum Acidobacteriota; class Thermoanaerobaculia; order Gp7-AA8; family Gp7-AA8; genus QHVT01. The sequence continues at coordinate 2,859 of DASVNL010000528.1, read as the reverse complement.
TCGACCTTCGCGATATCCGGGTCGGGCGTGACGAAGCGCCAGTTGATGCCGCCGCCGTAGTCCGTGAGCCCGCTCCACCACGCGGTCGCCGTGACGCTCGTCGTCTCCCCGACCGCGACGCGAATCGCACGCGGCGAGACAGTCGGCCACCACGTTGCAGACACCGGCATTGCGAGCGCAATCAGGACGGCCAGCAGGAGCACGCGTTTCATGACCGTTGTACGAGTGTTCGAACGAATGCGTCCATGACCCATACAATCCCCCACGCCATGCGCGTCACCTTTCTCGGCACCGGCACCTCCACCGGCGTCCCCGTCGTCGGATGCCACTGCCGCATCTGCACGTCGCCCGCGCCGAAGAACACGCGCCTGCGCCAGTCCGTCGCGATCGAGGCGAACGGGAAGCACTTCCTCATCGACACCACTCCGGACCTGCGCCTGCAACTGCTCGCGCATCCGATCCCGCGGCTCGACTTCGTGCTCTTCACGCACTCGCACTCTGATCACCTGATGGGGCTCGACGACATCCGTCCGTTCAACTTCAGGCAGCGCGAGTCGATCCACGCGTTCGCGAATCCGATGACCGCGCGCGCGATCCGCCGCGCGTTCAGCTACATCTGGGACACGACCTCGCAAATCGGCGGCGGCAAACCGCAGCTCGAGCTGCACGAAATCGAATCGGCGTTCACACACGAAGGCGTCGAGATCATCCCGATCCCGGTGCTGCACGGCGAATGGACGATCCTCGGATTTCGCATCGGCAACTTCGCCTACATCACCGACACGAACGGCGTCCCGCCCGAGTCGATGAAGTTGCTCGAAGGCGTCGAAGTGCTCGCGCTCGACGGCCTCCGCCCATCGCCGCCGCACCCAACGCACTTCACGATCGACCAGGCCATCGACTGCTCGCGCGAGATCGGCGCCCGCACGACGTACCTCATCCACCTCACGCACGACATCGATCACGAGTCGTTCGAGGCCACGCTCCCCGAGGGCGTACGGCTGGCGTATGACGGGCTGGTGTTGGACATCAGCTAGCCCTGAGCGAAGTCGAAGGGCCAACGGAGCCCTCGCCAAAAGCATGCAACCTGCGAAGGCTCCATTGACCCTTCGGCTTCGCTCAGGGTTCACTGTCCACCAATGAAGCTCATCCCCAAGTCCGGACCTCTCGACGCCACGGTCACCGCTCCTCCGAGTAAGTCGTACTCCGTGCGCGCGCTGTTGCTCGCCGCGATGTCGAACGGGACGACCACCGTGCTGAACTGCCTCGACGCCGACGACACGCGTTACGCGCTCGAAGCGCTCCGCTCCCTCGGCTACGACATCGCCGGTTCCTTCAACCGCGAGCTGTACATCGGCGCGCGCAAGAGCATGTCGGCGAACGAAGTGCCGATCTTCGTCGGCAACGCGGGCACGGCGATGCGCTTCTTTACCGGCTGGCTCGCGTTCACGCCCGGACGTTTTCTTCTGCACGGCGAAGAGCGGATGCACGAGCGTCCGATCGGCGATCTCGTCGAAGTGCTGACGAAGATCGACGCCGAAGTCGAGTACGTCGAGAAAGAGGGCTATCCGCCGCTGCGCATCCGCGGCAAGAAAATGCGCGGCGGGTTCGACGTCACGATCTCCGCGGAGACGTCGAGCCAGTTCGTCTCCGCGCTGATGCTCGGCGGCGCGACGCTGCCGGACGGCATCACGCTGCGCATCTCGACGATGGCGTCAGGTCCATACATCGACATCACCGCGGACATCCTGCAAACCTTCGGCGCGCAGGTCACGCGCGACGGCAACACGATCCACGTCCGCGCCGGACGGCTCGAGCGCGCGGAGTATCGCGTCGAGGGCGATTACTCGTCCGCGTCGTACTGGTTCGCGGCGGCTGCCGCGACGAAAGGACGCATGCGCGTCCGCGGGCTCGCGATTCCGACCGCGCAAGGCGACGCCGGGTTCCTCGACATCCTCAAAGCGATGGGCTGCACGATCGACGTGTCACCCGACGAGATCGTGGTCACGGGCGCAGAGCAACTGCGCGGCGGCGTGTTCGATTGCAACGGCACGCCCGACGTCGTCCCGACGCTCGCCGCGATCGCACCGCTCGCCGAGGCCGTAGCCAAAGGTCAGACGCAAGGCTTTGTTCCCGTCGATCACAAGACTTACGAGTCGACTGTTGAGATGCGCAAGCAGCTCAAGGATGCGCGGAAATCCTAGATCATTCTTCGAAGCCGGGCGGCCGTCAAAGTCGCCCGGACATCTGGATCAGAGCATGGTTCATCCAGCCCCAGGCGGTGAACGCCTTAACGACTTCGGACTCGTGTCCCAGGCCCGTCAGCGCACGTCCCTCAGACAACTGACGTTGTTCGCTATCGTGTTCCTTGTCGCACTCATGGTCGCGGCCCACGTGAGCCGCTTCGACGTTCGGCAATTGATTTTCGGGATTCCACGGATTGGTGACTTTCTCGGCGGCATGGTGCCACCGATCCGTGCACAGAACTTGTTGACCGATTTTGCTGGCTGGTATTGGGGGCTTGGCAAATGGCTCAGGCTCCTGATGACCACCGTGACCATGGCTTTTTTTGGCACTGCCGTCGGCACGCTTGTCGGCGGTGCCTTGAGCTTGATAGCATCGCGAAATCTGGGCGCCCGGCCGCTCACCATTTTTGTAGTGCGCCGGTTGTTAGAGGTTGCGCGTACCGTTCCAGATCTGGTGTGGGCGCTGATTTTCTTGTTTGCGTTTAGTCTTGGACCTCTTGCCGGTGTGCTCGCGATTCTCGTTCATACAATCGGCGCGCAAGGCAAACTCTTCGCCGAAACCAATGAAAATGCCGACATGCGTCCGATCGAAGGTGTTCGCGCTTCGGGTGGC
>DASVNL010000527.1:0-4321 GCA_036383875.1 Thermoanaerobaculia bacterium | reverse complement strand
CGCGCACGGAGACGAAGAATGAATCGGCCGCGGAAGTCGCGGGGATCATCGTCGACGAGATGAATCGCCTGTCGACGTCGGACGTGCCGGAGGCGGAGCTCGTACCGCGCAAGGCCGTGCTGATCGGCGAGTTCGGACAGTTGCTCGAAACGACGAGCGGCATCGTCGACCAGATCTCCGCGCTCGCGCTTCACAACTTGCCGCTGACGAACATCAACGCGTACGTGCCGGGCGTGCAGGCGGTGACGGCCGAGGACGTGCGCAAGTTCGCGACGTCGAACGTCGGCAGCGACGTGAACGTGGTCATCGTCGGCGACTCTTCGAAGTTCCTCGAGCCGCTGCAGAAGCGCTTCGGCGAAGTCGAGGTGATCAAGTTCGACGAGCTCGATTTGAACTCCGCCACGCTCCGCGTCCGGAAAGCGAAGGAGTAAGGGGGAATCGTAGCGCCGGCTTCCAGCCGGCCGGATCGCCGGCATCCTTGCCGGCGGGCTGGAAGCCCGCGGTGCGGCCGGCAAGATGCCGGCGCTACAGTTGCACGCCGCGGCGAGTCACGAGGTAGGTGGCGAAGCTGCCGAGCCAGTGGCCGCCTTCGTAGTGTTCGCCGGTGACGGATGCGAGCCCGGCGCCGGCGTGTGCTTTCGAGGCGGCGCGGAGTGCGGCGACGCGCTTGTCGTTCGATGGCAGTCCGGATGCGATGCCGTCGAGCATCCACGCGCGGCTCAGGTTCAGGCCATCGAGGTGCGCGAGTTTCGGATCGCTCGGATCCGTGACCACTGCCGGCTTGAGCGTCATCGACGGCATGAACGTCGTGAGCCACTTCGCGTACTCGTTCGGCGTGAACACGCGACGCATCAAATCCGCCTCGGCGAGACACGGCGAGAGGAAGTCTTCGCCCGACGGTTCGTACGCGAGCGGGCAGTTGCGATCGTTCGCGTAGAACGCACGCGCGCGATCGCGCACGAGCTTCGCGAGCTCTTCGCCGCCCGCGCCGGAGTCGAGAATCAGTCCGAGGGCGAAGGCGGTTTGGCTGTGCTCACCGGAGCGCACCGGATACGAGAGTTTTGGCAACCACGTCTTCAGACGCTCAACTGCGGCGTCTTCGAGCGGCTTGATGATCGGATAGAGCGGATCGTTCGACTCGCGCAGCTCGCCGCTGAGTTGCACGAGCCACGCGAGTCCGTACGGACGCTCGAAACTCGCGCGACCCGGACCGTTGATGTACGCGACTTCCGCGGCGATGTGCTCCGGCGTGATGCTCTGCGCGAGCGCCGCGCGGGCTCGCTTCGCCCACGACGCGTCAGGGGAGAGTCGCGTGAGTCGCGCGAGCAGCCAGTGGCCGTGCACGGACGAGTGCCAGTCGTAGCAGCCGTAGAACGCCGGCGTCAGCTCGCTCGGCGGCTTCGCATCCGCGTCCGACTGCATCGTGTGCGCGATCTTGTTCGGATACTCCTTGTGCACGCACGCGAGCGCGAGGTTCGCGAATCGCTCCGCGGCATGAGGATCGAGCGAGAGCGTCGATGCAAGGACGAGCGAGGCCAGCATGCCTGCGAGGTTATCGCATCTGCATGACGATCCAGATCACGAGCGCGATTGCAATCACGGCCACGATGGCGATGGTGACGCCGCTGCTTCGCGTCGAGCTCGAGCTCACTGTTTCGTAGACCACGCGCCGCTCGACGTTGTCGTCGTTGTTTTCAGGTTCCGGCATGGTCAGCGTTCTCAGCAACACGCGTGCCTTCCATCCGTTTCGACGTGACGACGAAGATCGGAATCGCGAGACAGCCGATCGCCGCCGCGACGGCGAACGCGGTGCCGAGACTCGTGCGCTCGCCGATCATGCCGATGACGAACGAGCCGAGGCCGATGCCAGTGTCGAACGCGAAGATGACGCTGCCGAACGTCCGGCCGCGCTTCGTCTCGTCGGTGTGCGTCACGACGAACGTCATGAAGGCGGGGAAGGAAATGCCGAGGCCGATGCCGAACAAGATCGCCGCGGTGATCATCTTCGCCTGCGTGTCGGCAATCGACAGCAGCGCGAACGAAATCGGCATCGCGATGAAGCCGGGGAAGAGCAGCGCCTTCGTGCCGACGCGATTGGCGATGAACGGCATCACGAAGATGCGCACGCCGATGATCGCGCTCGCGAAGACGCTGAAGAAGAGCGACTCGGGATGAATCCCGCGCTCCTGCGACAGCAGCGCGACGTAGCTCGTGATGCCGCCGTAGCCGAACGACACGGCGCTGAACGCGACTGCGGTGCGGATGACTTGCGGATCCCACAACTCCGCGATGCGCGGGAACTTCGCGGCGCGATCGGTCTGCGTGCCGCCCGGGATGCGCGCACCCCACACGGCCATGATCGCGGAGAGCGCCGCGATCTCGAGACAGAGCGTGAGCCAGCCGAGTCGATAGACCTGCATGCCCGCGGCCGGTGCGATCGCGATGGCCAGCGTCGACGCGAGTCCCCAGTAGCCGAGTCCTTCCGTGCGTCGCGACGGCGGGATGAAGTCGGTCATGATCGCGCCGGCCGAGGCCATGATGCCGGACCAGATCGCGCCGTGAATCACGCCGATCAGGAGCAGCAGCGGCATCCACGGAACGACGCCGTAGAGCACGGAGAACACCACGAACAGCAGCGACGCGATGACGAGCAGCTTCCGCCGTCCGATGTGATCGCCGATCGTCCCCATGATCGGCGCCGCGAATGCCGACGCGAACGTGTAGACGAAGAGGAACATCCCGGCCGCCGCCTTCGATCCACCGAGCGCGACCATGCGCATCGGGATGACCGGCAGGAGCTGGAACGCGGAGAAGAACGTGCCGAACTGGAAGAGCCAGAGGGACGCGAACCGCCAGGTGAAGAGACGCTCGGAAGGGGCAGTGGACAAATCGGGGGGATTGTAGCGGTTCGGCCCCGCGTTAAGCTGCGTGCAATGAAGGTGAAACGCGCAGCGAAGTACGGGTTCTGCTCAGGTGTCCGCATCGCCGATCTGAAGGTGAAGCGGTTTGCGGCGACGGGCGCCAAGGCGGCGATTCTCGGCCAGGTCGTTCACAACGAACGCGTCGTCGAAGAGATGGAAAACCTCGGCGTCCGCACCGTCCACGAGATCGACAAGGTCGAAGAGCCGACGATCGTCTTCTCGGCCCACGGCGTTCCGCCCTCGTTCCACAACGCGGCGAAAGATCGCGGACTGCAAGTCCTCGATACGACCTGCAAGTTCGTCTACGACATCCACCGCGAGTCGAAGGCCGCGCTCGTCGCGGGCTATCACCTCGTGTTCATCGGCGATCCGAAACATCGCGAGGTCATCGGCTACACGAACGATCTCGATCCGTCGCGATACCACATCGTGACGCGCGTCGACGACGCGGAGTCGATCGACTGGTCGCCGTACGAGGCGATCAAGATCTTCTACCAGACGACGCTCAACGCCGAGGAGTTCGAGGACGTGGTGCGCGTGATCGAGCGGCGCGCGCCGAGCGTCGAGCGCGGCGACACGATCTGCTACGCGACGAAAGAGAATCAGGACGCGGCGCGCGTGCTGGCGCACGACCCCGAGGTCGATCTCATCATCGTCATCGGCGGCAAGAAGAGCGCGAACACGAAGCACCTGTGGGACATCTGCGCGGAGACGAAACCGTCGTACCTGATTCAGGGCGCGTCCGATCTCGACAAGTCGTGGTTCTCGGAGGCGCAGACAGTCGGACTCACCGCGGGCTCGTCGACGCCGGACTACGTCATCGACGAAGTGGAACAGGCGCTGATGGCGGTTTAGCCTACAATCCTGGAATGCGCGCGCCGCACAGAGCGGCAGTTCTCCTTACCTTTCTCCTGTCGAGCGTCCTCGTCGCGCAGGAGCCATTCACCGGCGTCGTCAACGTCACCGCGATCGAGCTTTCCGCCGACGTGCGCGATCGCGACGGCAATGTTCCGGCTGACCTCCAGCCCTCTGACTTCGTCGTCGTCGAGAACGGCGTCGAGCGCACGGTCACCGCGATCGAATACGAACGCGCGCCGCGATTGAACGGCGTCGCGACGGGTGAAGCCGCGAGCGCGGAGAAGGCGTCGAGTCGCAACCTCGTGATCTACGTCGACCTCGAGTTGTCGAACTACACGACGACGCTCGAAGCGCTGCGCGGTCTCGCGAAGGAATCCGCGCGGCTCACATCCCTCGGCGCCATCAGCGTCGTGGTCACGAACCCCGAGGTGCGGTGGATCGTGCGCGACGTGACGGACGCGGCGACGCTCGCGAACGCGCTGAAGGGAATCGAGAAATTGCCCGCGCACGACCGGCTTGGCGAACATCGGCAGTCCGTCATC
>DASVNL010000526.1:0-7388 GCA_036383875.1 Thermoanaerobaculia bacterium | reverse complement strand
CTCGTCGTTCGGCAGCAGTCCCGCCTCCATCGCCGCCCCACCGCGCGTGACTGCATCGACGACGAGCAGACCGTCCGAGGACTTCAGTCGCGCGCCGAGAGACATCGCGGTGGATGCCGGTGACGCGGCGAATGCTACACCGGCCGTGGCGAAGAGCTCTTCGTAAGGCAACGGTTCGGTGCCGTCGACGTAGCGCGCGAAGAAATCTCCGACGTCCGCGAGCTCGGCGACCGCGCGCTCCATCGCGTCCTCTTCGAGTCCGCGTCCGGCTTTGCCGTAGCGCTCCCACAACAGCCGGACGACGTCATCGATCGACTTCGCGCCGTTCGTCGCGCGGCGAATCGCGAGATCGAGTAGCGCTGATACAACCTCGCCTTTGTTGTAGAACGAAAACCACGCGTTCGACAGATCGTGATTGTGCGCGGGATCGGCGAGCCAGCCGTCGAAGCTCGCCTGCGCGAGTGAGAGATGTCCGCGCGCCGTGCTCGATTCGAGCAGCTCGATCTCGCTCTGCAGATGTTCGAGGTAACGCGTGACGGTCCAGAGTCCGCTGCGCACGAGCGTGAGCTCGCCGTAGTACGACGTCAGCCCTTCCATCACCCACAACAGACGCGTCGGCGTCTCGTGCCAGTAGTCGTACGGCAGGAACTTCGCGGGCAGGATCCGCTTCACGTTCCACGCGTGAAAGAGCTCGTGCGCGGTGATCGAGAGGAAGAGATCGTAGCCTTCGTCGCCGGGTCCGCATCCGAGGAGCGCGGCGCGGCGCACGATGATCGACGACGAGTTCTCATGCTCCACGCCGTGCCAGCGATCGCGCACGTGATACAGGAAGCGGTACTCGTCGAACGGAAAGCCGCCGAACAACTCCGCCTGCGATCGCGCAATCGCACGCACCGGCTCGACGAACTGTTCGGTGTCGATGCCGTCGTCGTCGCGAAAGACGAGATGAAAACGCGCGCCGCCTTCGACGAACGAGTGGCGCGTCAGCGTGGCCGCGGCGATCGTTGGAGAGTCGATGAGGTGGTCGTAGTCGCGCGCGCGGAAGCGGCCTTCGTCTTCCTTCGGCAGTTGCGTTTCGACGCGCCAGTCCGCCGGCGCTGCGATGGTCAGCAGATGTTCTTCGTGACGCAGTCCGTCGACGAGCATGAAGAGGTTCGAGCCGTTGAAGTACGCCTCCCCTTCATCGAGAAAGCTCGAGCCCGCGTCGAGGACGCCGGCGTAGTAACGATAGCGGAGCGTGACTTCTTCGCCCGCGCGCGCCTCGACGCGCCACGTGGTCTTGCCGTCCTTCCAGATCGCCCGCTCACCCGCCGACCACTCGCGGACGTTGGCCGCGTAGTCCTGAATGAGGTACCGGCCGGGTCGCCACGACGGCAGCAGGAGTCGCGGCGTGTCGGACGGCGCGGTGAATCGGAGGGTGATGTCGAAGAGGCGCTCGGAGGGCGCGCCCCACGAAAGAAGGTAATGCACCATGCGGAACGAATCATATGTGGAGCGATGCAGGTCCGCAGCGGTGCAATTCCAGACCCCCATTGTTCAAGAATGAACCCTCATTCACCTGCTGAATGGCCCATGTTTGGACCCTCTCGTGAGCTAAGTTGTTGAAACTACGTACGGCATCATCGTTGAAGTACCGGCCGCCCACGCTCAGGAGGCGGATGAATGAAACGAACGGTGCTGCTCGCCCTCGCTCTAGCCCTCGTGCTCACGTCCTCGGTGTTCGCCAAAACAGGTGTCGTCTTCATCCACGGGAAAGGCGGGACCAACCTCGCCTCGCAGAGTGTCGCCCGCGCCTACTGGGGCGAAGACATGCTCCGCGCCACGACCAAAGGCTTCACCATCCCCTACCTCATCTGCGCGTATGACGGCACGCAGTACATGTGGGTCGCCGGCAACACCGTCGCGACGCAAATCAACAACTGGGCGAACGCCAACGCGATCGACGACATCGTCATCGAGACGCATTCGTTCGGTGGCGTGGTGATTCGCTGGATCCTTTCGAATCCGACGTACGCCGCGAACTATCAGCCGGTCATCAATCGCATCCGCTGGGTGAACTCGATCGCCCCGCCGAACAAAGGTTCCGAGGCGGCGAACCTCGCCGGAACGCTTTCGGGATCCTGGCTCACGGGCTGGCTCGTCGATCTCGTCGGGCAGAACAACGACTCGACGAAGAACTGCAGCACGTCGTCGATGACGTACTACAACACGTACTACCTCAAGGGGACGTCGGGACGTCCGGCGTTGCCGAAGACGATCTACAACATCGCCGGCACGGGACTGTGGAACGACATGGTTCATTCCGAGGACTACGGACTGGCGACGCTGTCCGGCGTCGCGGGGATGCCGGGCGAAGACGACGGCATGGTCTCGCAGTACAGCGCGCAGGGCGTCGGCGTCGTCTGGTTCACGACGCTCGCGAACCATCACCACAATCGCCGCAACGACTACAAGAAAATCGGCGACTCGCTCGCGACCGATTTCTGAGAAGGAGACGATCGATGAAGAAAGCCCTTCTGCTCCTTCTCTCACTCGCGCCGTTCGCGTTCGCCGCGGACAACACCGGACGTTTCGCGGCCGGCACGAAGCACGACGAGCCGCCGTCGCACGCGCCCGCGAACGTCTCGCGCATGTTCGCGAAGTCGCTGACGAAAGTGGGCGCGAATTCCGTTGAACTGCCGTCGACGGGCGACGGCGGAATGATCATCTGGACGATTCCTGCGCGTCAGAACCTGAACGTGACTGCGAACGTCACGACGCGCTTACGCACGCCGGAAGGCACGGTGCTCGAGCGCACGGATCGCGGCTCATTCGATCGCGGCATGCGGCGCGTGATTCTCGATGCGGTCGAAACCGAGGAGATGGGCATCGGACGTGGTGCACACGAAGTTGTGCACGTCGCCAACGCGATCGCAGCGCCGTATCAGCTCGACGTCGACATGCCGGACGGCATCGAAGGCGTGCTCGTCGTCGCAGCGGAACCGGACAGCCGCCTTACGATGTCGACGTGGGCAGCGCCGCTGTCGCGTCAGCCGGGCGAGCCGGTGACGCTGCACGCGGAACTGCGCAACGCAGACGTTGCAGTCGAAGGCGCGCAAGTCTTCGCGCGACTCGCATCGCCGAACGGCAAGTCGTTCGCGTCGATTCCGCTGGCCGGTCGCGGCAACGGCGTGTATGAAGCGACGCTCGCGGAATTGCCGGAGAACGTCGCGGGCGGCTGGCAGGTGCGATTCGAAGCGGCGGGCGCGACGTCGGACGGCGTGCAGTTCGCGCGCACCGGCTCGGGTGAGCTCTTCGCGGAGCGTGGCCTGGCGACGCTCTCGTCGCTGCGCACGGAAGTGATCGGCGATGTGCTGCGCGTCAGTGTCGACGCGGAGATGATCGCCGCCGGCAACTATCGCCTCGACGTGTTCGTCGCCGATCAGGATCGCAACGCGATCTCGTGGGGCGAAGGCGCGCGCCAGTTGAGCGTCGGACCGACGACGCTCACGATGGACGTCCCGCTCGACGCGACGCGCGACGGGTTGTTCGTCGATGTGCGGCTCCTCGGGTTGGACACGCCGGGAGTGGCGGGGCGGATTACGAAGTAGAGAAAGAGTGAGGGACCGCCGCCGTCTCGGCGGCTGTCCCTCAGCTACTCCCCTTTTGCGGTGATGTTGTACTTCTGGATCTTCGACTTCAGCGTGTTGCGTGCGAGTCCCAGGCGACGCGCGGCTTCGCGGATGCGGCCACCCGACGTTTCGAGTGCGCGCAGGATGAGCTGCTTGTCGACCGCGCTCATCACCTCGTCGTAGACGTCGCTCGTGATCTCGGCTTTGCCGACGAGTGGATTCACGATCGCGCTCGACATGCCCGCGGCGCCGTTCGACGGCACGATCGCGGGTGCGGCGTCAGTGTCGAGACTGTAGAACTCCGCGCGCGTCATCGTCGTACCGTTCGACATGACGATCGCGCGATGCAGCGTCGCTTCCAGCTCTCGGACGTTGCCCGGCCAGTCGTAGCGCATGAAGAGATCGAGCACGCCGCTTTCGAGTCGCTTGTTGTCGATGCCGAGGTCTTTGCAGATCTTGCGGATGAAATGCTCGGCCAGCGTGGGGATGTCGTCTTTGCGATCGCGCAGCGGCGGCAGCATGATCGGGATAATGTTCAGGCGATAGAAAAGATCCTCGCGGAACGTCCCCTCTTCGATGGCCTTCTCGAGCTCGAGGTTCGTCGCGGCGATGATCTTCACGTCCGTCTTGATCGTCTGCGTGCCGCCGACGCGCTCGAACTCTTTGTCCTCGACGACGCGCAGAAGCTTGGCCTGCATCGCCAGCGTCATCTTGCCGATTTCGTCGAGAAAGATCGTGCCGTTGTTCGCGAGCTCGAAGCGTCCGAGCTTGCGGCGATCCGCGCCGGTGAAGGAGCCCTTCTCGTGTCCGAACAGCTCGGACTCAGCGAGCGTCTCGGGCAACGCAGCGCAGTTGAACTTGATGAACGGTCCGTTCCGGCGCGGTCCGATGTTGTGAATGATGCGCGCGACGAGTCCTTTGCCGGTGCCTGACTCACCGCGCACCAGCACCGTCGAGAAGCCGGCCGACGCTTTGCGGATCGCGAACTGGATCTTCGATACGGCGTCGGACGTCCCGACGATCGAGTCGAGATGCTTTTCGACCAGCACTTCGCGGCGCAGTCCTTCGTTTTCGAGCGAGAGGCGCGTGCGCGCTTCTTCGAGCTCTTCGTACAGCCGCGCGTTCTCGATCGCGATCGCAGCCTGATCGCCGAACGCTTCGAGGAAGCTGAGGTCTTTCTGCGAGAAGAGATGGCGCGCCTGGCGATGGTCGATGTAGATCGCGCCGGAGATGCGTTCCTTGATGATGAGCGGCGCGCAGAGAATCGAGACGATGTTGTCCGCGATGACGGAGTCGGAGTCGACGAAGCGCTGATCCGCGCGCGCGTCGGCGGACATCACCGACTGCCCGGTCTGAATCACTTCCTTGACGATCGACTGCGGCGAGCGGCGCGCGTCGCGATTGTCGCCGTCTTTGATGTTGCGAACGACGCGTGTGCGCAGCGCACCGGTGAGCGGATCGAGGAGGATGATCATGCCGCGCTCGGCGCGCAGACGGCGGATCGTCACGTCGAGCACGCGGCCGAGGACTTCCTCGAGGTCGAGCGTCGAGTTGATGATCTTGACGATCTCGTACAACCCGACGACGCCGGTGTCCGGCGCTTTGCCCGCGGGCTTGATGCGAAACAGCGCGCCGCGCGCGCGTTCGAGATCGTGCGTCGCGTCGAGGCGTTCGAAGATGCGAATCGCCGCGCGAATCGTGGTGGTCGCTTCTTCAGGTTCTTCGCGCAAGAGTCCCGCATCGAAGAGCAAACGTCCGAGCTCGTACGGCGTGTCGAGCTCTTCGAACGCGACGCGCACGCTTTCGAACTTCGCGTTCGCCGCCTCGCGCTCGCCTTTCGCGCTGAGGATCTTCGCCCACGCCCAGTCGTTCTTCGCGAGGCTGAAGCGATCGTTGAGTTGCTTGCCGTGCTTCTCCGCGACCTGCGCGTGTTTCATCGCGCCCTCGACGTCGCCGCGTTGCAACACGAACACCGCCGCCGCTGTGTGCGCACGCGCGAGTCCGTGCAGCGTGCGATTCGCTTCGAAGATCTGCGTCGCGCGTGCGAGGTAACGCTCCGCTTCATCGGCATTGCCGCGTTCGTCTTCGATCGACGCGAGGACGTACGCCGCTTCGCCGATCAGATCCTCATCACGCGCACGTTCGCCTGCTGCCAGCGCTTTCTGTCCGAGCTCGAGTGCCTTCGCGATGTCGCCGCGCTTCTTCGTGAGTCGCGCCATCGGGACGTAGACGGACAGGCGCGACGCGCGCGTCTCGTCGAATCCTTCGAGGCTGAGGCAGCGTCGATACTGATCCATCGCCTCGTCGAGGCGGCCGAGCATCTCGAGCGCATCGGCGAGGTTTTCGCGCGCGAGTGCTTCATGTTCGAGCGAGCCGATCTTCTCCGCGATGCGCAGGCTCTTCTCGAACAACTCCGCCGCAGCGTGAAAATCGCCGCGCCCGTACTCGACGACGCCCACATTGCTATACGCCGTCACGAGGTCCCAGAGATCTCCCTCCGCTTCGGAGCGCTCGAGATTGCGCCGGAACCACTGCAGCGCCGCATCGCAGTCGCCGAGTTTCCAGAGCGTGTTGCCGAGGTTCATCGACGCGACTTTGTGCAATTGCTCGGAGCCGAGCTTCTCGCCGATCGCGACCGCTTCCTGGAGGATGTCGCGCGAGCGTTGCCAGTTGCCACCGGCGAATTCGATGAGGCCGAGGATGTTTTTGACGTAGCCGTAAACGACGGTCGGCTCCATCTTCTCGAGCATCTGCCGCGCGCGATCCGCGATTTCACGCGCGGTGTCGAGATCGTCGCGCATGCGATAGAGCCACGCGAGCCGGTTCAGCATCTCCGCGACGTCGACCGTTGCGCCGAGGCGTTCGTAGATGACGAGCGCGCTCTGGTAGTACGTCATTGCCGCGTCCTGATCGCCGCGTCGCGCGAGGACCTTGCCGATCTTCTTCATCACGCGCGCGACGTCGAGGTTCGCCTCGTGATCGGGATGCCGCGCCTGAATGCTCTTGAGCAGGAACTGATACGCGTGCATCGCGCCGCGATAGTCGTCGCGTCGGTAGTACGCATCCGCGAGCTTCTCGCGCACTTCGGCTTTGCGCGCCTCTTCGACGCCGCCGAGGTCCATGAGCTCGAGTGCAGCGCGATAAAACTCGGAGGCTTCTTCGTGCGCGAGTGAGCGCGTCGCGAGATCGCCGGCTTCGATCGAGTAGCGCGTGCCGCGCTCGATGTCGTTTGCACGTGCGAAGTGATACGCGACCTGTCCGATGAGCTGCGTCAGTCCGTCGTTCGCTGCCGGCTCGAGCGCTTCGCCGACGCGCTGATGCACTTCCGTACGGCGACGCTCGGGCATCGCGTTGTAGACCGCGTCGCGCAGATGAATCTGCGGGAACGTGATCGTGTGCCCGTCGCTCGATTCGTCGACGAGGTTCTTCTGCACGAGCTCGCGCAGCGAGTTGTACACATCTTCGATCGGCAACTCCGCGACTTGCGTCAGCAGGTCGACGGTCATCGTCTCGCCGACAACGGCTGCGATATCGAGCAGCGCGCGCGGCTCGGCGGAAAGCGTCTCGACTTTCTCCGAGAGAATCGCCGCGGAGCCGCCGGGGATGCGCAGCGAATGGACGCGCGTCATGTCGACGGTCCACCCTTTCGGGCTCCACTGCAGATAGTCGTGCGCGATGAGGTAATCGACGATGCGCCGGATGTGCAGCGGCGATCCCGCCGACTCCCACAACATCCATCGTCCGAAATCTTCGGGGACGAGCGATTGTCCGAGGAGC
>DASVNL010000525.1:0-2673 GCA_036383875.1 Thermoanaerobaculia bacterium | reverse complement strand
TTCGGCGGGCTGAGAGCCCGCCGCTCCACTTAAACCTTTTTCTTCGCGACTTCGAGGTTGATCGAGACCTTGACGTCGTCGCCGAGGAGCACGCCGCCTTCATCGAGGTTGCGGTTCCAAACCACGCCATAGTCTTTGCGGTTGACCGTCGTCTCGATCTCGAGACCGGCCTTCTCGTTGCCGCGGCCGTCTTTGCCGAAGCCGAGGAACGTCACGGGGATCGTGATGCGCTTGGTCACGCCGTGCATCGTGAAGTCGCCGGTGACGTCGAACGAATCCTTCGACTTCGCCTTGATCGACGTGCTCTTGAACGTGATCGTCGGGAACTTCGCGACTTCGAAGAAGTCCGCGCTGCGCAGATGCTCGTCGCGGTTCGTGTTCCCCGTGTCGATGCTCGTCGCCTGGATCGTGAACTCGACCGTCGAGTTCGCGAGGTTCGCGCGATCGACGTTGATGTTCGCGTCGAAGTCGCGGAACTGGCCGACGACGTTGGCCATCATGTGGCGCACTTTGAACGTGGTCGTCGAGTGCGATTTGTCGATGCCCCACGACTCAGTGGCCGGGGCAGCCGGCGTCTGAGCGAGAAGCGGAGTGGCCACCATGGCCGTGAGCAGAAGCGTGCGAATCAATTTCATCCTCTAACCTCCTGGGTTTCGTCCGTCTACAGTCGACCCTGAGCGAAGTCGAAGGGTCAGCGGAGCCTCCGCAGCTGGCGAACCTTCAGCGATGGCTCCCCTGACCCTTCGCTTTGCTCAGGGTTAACTGCAAAAGCGTGGCGTGCAATCCGTTTCGAGCTTTCTCCAGCAACTTGATGAGCTGCGCGAGCTGATGTTCCGACAGCACCGAAAGCGACTCATCCTCGGCCTCGCGAATGGGACGATCGAGTTTCGCCAAGAGCGCGAGCCCGGAGTCCGTGATGTGGCAGAACACCTGACGGCGATCCGTCTTGCAGCGCACGCGCAACACCAGCGACTTCGTTTCCAACCGGTCGATGAGCCGCGTGATGCCCGGCGCCTCTTCGATCATCCGCTCCGCGATCTCCAGCGTCGGCAGACCTTGCGCGCCCGCGCCGCGCAGAATGCGCAGCACGTTGTACTGCTGCGGCGTGATGTCGTACGGATCGATGACCGCGGCCACGGAGCGGCGCACGAGATCGGCCGTGCGCATCAGCGCGATGGCGGCTTCCTGCGTCGGCGCCGCGAAGGGGCGCGTCTGCTTGATCTCGCGCTGGATGGACATCGATCAGGCACTCTAGGGATCGATGGTTGATCGGTCAACCAATTCACAGAAATGTCATCGCTCGCGTTCGAGCGCCCGCGCGACGCCTTCGCGCAGCTTCTCCGGCTCGACTGGCTTGGCGATGAATCCCTGAAAGCCGCCTTCTTCGACGCGCTGCCGATCTTCGGGCATCGCGAACGCCGTGAGCGCGACGACGGGCACGTTGCGCATCCGCTCCATGCCGCTGTTGCGAATCCAGTGCAGCAGATCGAAGCCGTCGGCTTCGGGCATGCCGAGGTCGGTGAGCACGACGTCGGCGGGGAACGCTTCGAGTGCATCGAGCGCGTCTTTCGCATTCGACTCGACACGCACCTGCACGCCGCTGCGCGTCAGCACACTGCCGACGTAGCGGCGTACTTCCGGATCATCGTCGACGAGCAACACGCGCAGATTCACGAGACGATCGTGCTGCGCCACCGCGACGTCGGGCTGTGCGACCGGCACGCGATCGCGCAGCAGTGGCAGCAGCACGCGAAACGTCGAGCCGTGTCCGATCCCGCGACTCGCCGCGCTGATCGTGCCGCCGTGCAATTCGAGCAGATGACGCACGATCGCGAGGCCGAGTCCGAGTCCCATGTGCGCGCGCGTCGACGAGCCGTCGGCCTGGCGGAACCGTTCGAACACGAACGGCATGAAGTCGGGATCGATCCCCTGCCCCGTGTCCGTCACTTCGATCACGGCCTCGCGATCCGCTGCGCACAGCGCGATGCGCACTTCGCCGCCGCGTCCCGTGAACTTCACCGCGTTCGACAACAGATTCCAGACGACCTGCTGCAAGCGCTGACCGTCGCCGTTCACCCACACGCCTTCCGCGATGTCGGGGATGATCCGCACGCCTTTCGCCTCGGACGCCGTGCGCACCGTGTTGATCGCCGACGCGACGACCGGCGCGAGCTCGACGGCGCGCGAGTCGATGCGCATCTTTCCCGCGGTGATGCGCGAGACGTCGAGCAGATCGTCGATGAGTTGCGCCTGCGTCTTCGCGCTGCGGCGAATCGAATCGATCCCGTCGCGCTGCACATCCTCGGGCAAGTCTTCTTCTTCGAGCATCTGCGCCCAGCCGAGGATTGCGGTCATCGGCGTGCGCAACTCGTGGGAGAGCGTCGCGAGGAACTCGTCTTTCGCACGATTCGCGCGTTGCAGCGCGGCTTCCGATTCGCTCAGTCGTTCGGCAGTGCGCTCCGCTTGCGCGCGTGCGGAGAGCTGCGTGCGCAGCAGGAGCAACAGCAGCGAGGCGATGATCATCCCGCCGGAGAACGTCGCAATTGCGAACTTCAGTGACGCGCCGCGGCCGTGACGTCGCGAGATCCAGCGCACGTCCCACTGCCGCCCCGCGACGTCGATGTGCGAGCTCTCGATGAAGCGCGGATCCGTGGGGAGATCGGGCGTGCGATA
>DASVNL010000524.1:0-5959 GCA_036383875.1 Thermoanaerobaculia bacterium | reverse complement strand
TCCACCCGCACCTCGTCGCCGTTCGCCTTCACCTCCGGCACGTACATCGCCTGGCCCAGCAGCGGCAGCGCGTGGTAGGTGCCTGGGACTTCGGCGCGGAGGGTGTAGCGGATCTCCCAGAGGCCTTGCTGCAGGTGGTCGATGAACATCGCGACTTTGCGATCGCGCAGTTCGCGATACACCCATGCGGAGCGGCCCGTCTTGACGCCTGTGGCGTAAAGCGTCGCGCCGCTTTGCAGTTCGACCGCTTCGAAGCCCGCGGGTTTGAGATCTTCGAACAACAGATAGTTGTAGTCGTTCTTCGTGTCGATGCTGACCAGCACTTCGACGCGGTCGCCGCTGGCGATCGGCTCGCCGTCGCGAAGCGGGACGCGGTCGTATTCGACGCCTTTGAGCAGCGTCGGGCGCGGCTTCAGGCGGAAGTACTCGCGCTTGACGAACATCTCGTTGCCCGCCGCCTTGATCGGCTCTTCCAGCGACACGAAACGCGCTTCCGCCGCGAAGTAGATCGGCGCCTTGCCGCTCGTGCGGCGGATGCGGATCTCCGCATCGCCATCCCCCACGATCGCCGTCGGAACGGAGATGCGGCTCGGCGCCCCCAGCACCTCGGCCGGCGTGAGTTTCTTCGTCGCGACGACCTTCCCGTTCACGAGCACGTCATATCCGATGTCGCCGGACAACTCGCCGCTGCGCTGCAGGTAATCGTTCAACGCGAGCAGCGCGATCGCCGTGTCCCGCGTGTTGTGCCACTGCGCGCCGCGGCGATTCTTCACGAGCCAGTTCATCGCCGGCTCGATCAGCTTGTTCTGCGGGTCGATCGTGACCAGCGCGTCGAGCGCGAACGCCGTCGTCTCGACCGGACCTTCATACCAGCGCCACCAGAAACGATTCGCCGCGCCCCAGTGCGCCGTCGCCATCGTCTCCGCGGCCGTCTCGCCCTTCAGCAACACCGACGAATCGGGCTTGCTGTCGATCTCCACGCCATCTTCGAGATTGCGAATGAGCACGCGCGCGCGCTCGGTGTCGTTCCAGCGATGCGCGGTCAGCGCGGCCAGCGCGCGTGAGTACGCGCTCAGCGTCTCGCGCTTCTCCCACACTTCGTTGAACGCCGCGCTCTCCGCCTTCGACGGCTTCCCTTTGTTGCGCCACGCGGACTGCGCGTGCAGCATCCACGCGAGCTGATTCGGATCGTTCTTGTTTTCGACGAGACGCGTTTCGAGCCACGCCGCTGCGCGATCGACCGCGTTCGTACGGACTTCGAGACCGCCGTCGCGCGCGACTGCGAAGCCCCACACGACGTACGCCGTCATGAAGTCGTCGCTGCTCCCGTCCTTCCACCAACCCCAGCCGCCGTCGCCGTGCTGGAAGTCGTAGAGCCGCGTCATGCCGGCGTTCGTCACGTCCTGCAGACGCTTCTTCGGCAGACGCGCATCGGGATCGAGCCCGAGCTTGCGAATCGTGCGCGCGACCATCGCCGCGGGGAGGAATCGGCTCATCGTCTGTTCGGTGCAGCCGTACGGATATTCGAGCAGGTACGGCAGCGCATCGAGCATCGCCACCGCGAGACTCGGCGCGACCTGCACGGTGAGATCGGTCGCACGACGGTCGCGCGGTAGTGCGAGCTTCACGATCGCTTCTTCGCCGCGCAGTTTTCCCGATCGCGCGATGAGCTTGTCGATGCCGTGCTCGTACACCGTGAACCCGCGCTCCATCGCGTCGCCGTACTTCGACGACTTCGCGGACACGCGCAGCTTCGCCGCACCTTGCTTCTCCGCGACGACCCACCAGTCCATCCGCGCTTCGACATGCGGCGCGAGCGACATCGACGCGTTCTTCGCGTTCTCGATGCGCAGCCCTTCGACTTCGAGCGACGGCGTGACGTTCAACGTCTCGTCGGTGTTGTTGTTCATCACCGCCGAGACCATCACGCGATCGCCGGCCACGAAGAATCGCGGACCCTGCAACCGCACGATGAGCGGCATGTTCGTGCGCGACGTCGACGTGCCCATGCCGAACTGCGCCGCCGTCGACGCCGCCCTCCCGGTCGCCCGCCAAGTCGTCAACGCCTCGGGGAACTTGACCTTCACCGTCGCCGTCCCGCTCTTGTCCGTGATGACGTCGGCTTTCCAGAGCGCGGTCGAGCGGAAGTCCGTGCGCACTTGCACGTCGATTCCCGGCTCGGCCGTATTCGCGGCCGCTTCATCGCGGCCCGATTCCTTCGCGAGCGCCTCGACTTCCTGAACCATCACGGCGTCCGCGCGATACGCGCGCGACTGAGGAACTGCCACCGGAGCGGGCGGCGGCGGCGGCGCGGGAACGCCTCCGACCATCCCGCCGACAACGCCGCCCGCAACACCGCCCATCACACCGCCTTCGACACCGCCTTCGACGGAACCGTAGATGCCGTCGGCCTCGTCGTACTTCGTCTCGAACAGATACGACTGCGACTCGACGCTGCCGCTCACGCGCACGTTCTGACCTCGCAGATCGCTGTAGAAGAACCGGCGCGGATCGCCCGCGGGATCGGCCTGAATCGCGGTCACCGCTTCATCCGAAACCGCGAGCGCGACTTCCGCCGCGATCGGCTTGCCGTCGACGTCCTTCGTCGTGACGGTGATCGTTCCCTCGTCGCGCGGCTGATACAGCTCGCGATCCGATTTCACCTCGACGTTGATGAACTGATCGACCGGCGGCACGACGACGCGCTCGGTGTCCGTCGCGATGTCGAGGTCGTACACCGTCGACGCCGTGACGAAGAAGTTCGGCACGTGACGCTCGTCGATCGGCAACTGCACGAGCTTCACCGTGCCGTCGAGCTTGATCACCTGCGTGTCGATCAGATCGTTGGCGGATGTCGAGAGCAGCACGTAACGGCCGCTCGCCGGCGTCACGATCATCATCGACGCCGACTCGCCGGATCGCATCGACTCCTTGTCGATGATCAGATCGAGTCCGCTCTCGAGCACGTAGCCGACGTCCGTCGTCGCGCGCTCTGCGACCCACACGGCTGTCTCCGCGAACACGAGATCGCGAGCCTTCGGGCCGTCCTGACTGCTCCAGCGAATCGAGTAGTAGCCGTCGCGTTTCGGGATGAAGGTGAACGTCAGCTCCCCTTCCGCGTTGGTCTTCACGTTCGACTCGATGACCGGATCTTCTTCCCAGCCACCGGCGTCGATGCGATTGCCGCCGCGCTCGATCATCCGTTTCTTCCAGTAGCGGCGGACGACTTTGATCGTGCCCGCGGTCTCCACCGGCTTGTCGTTCGCGTCGAGCGCCTGGAAATCGGTCGACACGCTTTCGTTCGGACGATGAATGAGATGTTCGGGATGCACGAGCACGGTGTAGCGCTGCCGCGTGACGCGCACGCTGCCTTCGCCGCGCACTTCGCGACGCGACGCGTCGACGACGCGCGCCTCGATGCGGTAGTTCATCTCGTTGCCGTCGCGCTGCGTGTCGATGCGCAGGATCACGCGGCCGTTCGCGTCGGTCTGCAATGTCTCGCGACGCAGTACGGACTGATTCATGTACGGACGCGGCTCATCCCAGTACCAGTGATACGAGCGCCACGGATACCAGTAGCGATAGAACGGCTGCTGATAGATCACCGCTTCGACGGATGCGTTCGCGACGGGGCCGCCGAAGTAGTAGCTCGCGTCGATGGTGGCTTCGATCGTGTCGCCGAGGCGGTATTGCGCGCCGTCGGGAGTGGAGACGGAGACGCGGAACTCGGGGAGTTTGTACTCTTCGAGACGAAACAGCATCGCCGCGCCGAGTTGCCGGTCCTTGGTGCGGAAGTAGATGTTGTAGGCGCCGAGGGCGTTGTTGGCGGTGAGAGGGATCTCGGCCCAGAACGACCCGAAGTCGTTCAGCGTCGCCTTCCCTGTCGCGACTTTCTCGCCGCGCGGACTCGTGATCTCGTAGTCGATCGCCGCCCCCGCGGGAGTCTTCCAGCGTTCGCCGTCGCGTTCGCGCGCGATGATCTTCCACTGCACGCTCTCGCCGGGTCGATACGCCGGACGATCCGTGAACGCGTAGATGCGCCAGTCCGCCGATGAGCCGCGGCGATACGAATAGCTGTACGTGCGATGAAACGCTTGCCGCGATGCGCCCGACGTCGCGGTGATGAGCGAGTAGCCCTGCGACTGATCGAACTCGAACTGCGCGATGCCGCGCGCGTCCGTCTGCGCGGAACGTTCGAAGCGATCGTTTCCGACCTGCTGCCAGAGATGCACGCGTGCGTTCGGGATCGGCTCGCCCGTCGTGACGCTTGAAACGTAAATCGCCATCTTCGAGCCGGCCGAGTGCACGAGGATGTGCGCGTCGGTGATGAGCAACAGCGCGCGCGACGTGACGCCGCTCGCCTGCGCGGTGACGACGTATGCGCCCGGCGTGATGCGCGGATCGAGGCGAATGACGCCGGTGCCGGGGCGATAGTCGCCGGCATTCTTCGTCGGATACGTCCACTTCTTCACCGGCGTGTGGCCGGTGAGGTCGATGAGGTCGACCCACTCTTTGTTTTGATTGCGGCTCTCGTCCGGGCGCGGGTCTTTCACGAGATCGACCGGGATGATCGCGAGCTCGATCTTGTCGACGTTGCGCCACCGCAGGGACAACTCCTGCTCCGACTCCGGCAGGTACGTCCCGCTGATCATCACGTTCACGTCAGGCTTCGTGATCTCGTCGACGGCGTCCTTCAACTCGTTGTAGTACGCCGTCTCATTCGGCTTGAACTCGGAGAGGATGCGGCGATAGCGGCGCAGCGCTTCCGCGTAGTCGCCTTGCTCGTCGTCGCGCGCGAGCAGCTCCGCGGAGCGATACAGCGACACGTCGTAGTAGCTGGTCTTGTTGCCGTATCCGACGATCTCGTTGTACAGCTCGAGCGCGCGCTCGATGCTCGACGCGCTCCCTTCGCTCGCGAGTTGCAGTGCGAGGAGGAATCGCACGTGCGCGCGATCCTCGACCGTCTCCGCGATCTGCATCGCGTTGACGAGCACGTTGCGCGGCACGTTGTAGAGCTGCTCCGCGGGTGCGAGCTTGAACACGAGGCGCAGGTAGCGCTCGCGTGCGATGGCGATGTCGGAGCTGCCGGCCCAGAAGTCGAGCGCGGCGAGGTAGTAGCTCTGCGCGGCGGAGAGGTTGCGCTGCTGGGTGTGCGTCGCGAAGTAGTCGCCCAGCGACTCCTTCCCTTCGACCCAGACCAGGTCGCGCGGCTTGTCGTCCGCGGTCATCTTCTCGAGCGCGATGCGCGCCTCGTTCACTTTCGTGCGATCGGGATTCGGGCTGGCGGAGTCCGCGCGCCATTGCGTGTCGGCGAGCCGGAACTCGATCCAGCGCCGCTCCGTCGCGTCGGTCTTCAGCTTCGCGGCGCGTTCGTACGCCTCGTGCGCGCGGCTGAAGGATTTCTCGAAGTAGTCCTTCTCGGCCTCCGCCTTGATCGCGGCGTATTCCGAACCTTGCGGCGGAAACGCGGCCGCGACCGACAACAGGAGCATCGCCAGGACCAGGAGCAACCCTACTTTTCGAATCATGTCGGGGGATTAGACCAGTGTGGAGGTCCGGAGGAAACTACAGACTCTTTTCCGGCCCGGCCCTATATTGACGGACATCCGTTTAATCAGGAGAGCTCTCTCTCTCAACAACCGCATTCATAAGGAGCGTCTATGCGTCTGACTGTGGCTTCTCTGGCGACTGCTGTTTTCCTCGTACTGCTCGTTCCCGTCCACGCCGATGCCGCGATTTTCGAAGCGTGCATCAACAACGGGAACGGCGGCATGCGACTGGTCAATGCGACCACGCTGTGCCACAACAACGAAACGCGCGTGCAGTGGAATCAGGAGGGGCCCGCCGGACCGCAGGGCGATCCCGGACCCGCGGGACCTGCCGGACCCGCCGGACCGCAGGGACCTGCCGGCGACTCCGCGGGCGGACCGCCGTACGTCTACGTCTGCACGCCGATCAA
>DASVNL010000523.1:0-4724 GCA_036383875.1 Thermoanaerobaculia bacterium | reverse complement strand
GCAATGACACCGATGCCAGTGATGGGTATACGCGTCAAGCGAGGCGGGTTATAGCACGCGTCGAAATGCGAGCGACACGTTGCTGCCGCCGAACCCGAACGTATTGGAAAGGACGTTGGTCATCGGCAGCGGGCGCGGGGTGTGGGCGATGTAGTCGAGGGGACAGTCGGCAGCGTTCTGGTCGAGGCGCAGCGTCGGCGGTGCAATCTGATTCTGTAATGCGAGCACGGTCACGACGGCTTCGACGCCGCCGGCGGCGCCGAGGGTGTGGCCGAAATACGATTTGCTCGACGAGACCGGGACGTCGTTGCCGATCGCGGCGATGATCGCGCAGGTTTCGGCGGAGTCATTGAGGAGCGTGCCGGTGCCGTGCGCGTTGACGTACTGCACGGCCGACGGGTCGACGCGCGCTTCGTTGAGCGCACCGCGCATCGCCGCTTCCGCGCCGCGTCCGTCTTCGACAGGAGCCGTCGGATGATGCGCATCGCACGACGCGCCGTAGCCCGCGAGCTCCGCAAGAATCGTCGCACCGCGCGCAACCGCGGCGTCCCAGCGTTCGAGGACGAGATAGCCGGCGCCTTCGCCGAGGGTGATGCCTTTGCGCGTTGCACCGAAGGGGGAGCATGGTTCGGGATCGACAGCCTGCAGGACATTGAAGCCGCTGTACGTCAGGCGGCAGAGCGCGTCGCTCCCTCCGGCAATCGCGACGTCCGCATGTCCGGCGCGAAGGAAGTCCGCCGCCATGCCGATCGCCGCGCCCGCGGATGCGCAAGCGGTCGCGTTCGAGATGACGCCGCCGCCGAGGGTGAACATGCGCGCGACTGCGTCCGACGGTCCGGATGTGGGTTGCTGCAACACACGCGATGCAGCCGCGCGACGCCGGCCGCGCGTCAGTCGCGAGAAGTAATACTCCTCGCCTTCGAGCAATCCGCCCGTCGACGTTCCCGTCGAGACGACTGCGCGTTCGCGCGGCAACGGTGCGTTCTCACTCGCCTGCGCGATCGCTTCCTTCGCCGCGAGGATCGCGAGGAGGTCGGTGCGCGAGAGTCGCTTCGCGTCGCGCTTCGAAACCGGCAGTTGTGCTTCGGCTTCAGCAGCGAGATCCGTGGGGAACGTTTCTTCGGGAAACCGCGTCAGTTTCCCAATCCCCGCCTGCGATCCAACGATCGCCTCCCAAACCTCGGCCTTGTTCCGCCCGATCGAGCAGATGATGCCGGCGCCGGTGACGGCAATGCGGACACTGGGATCAGGAGTTCTCACGCGCGCTCAGATAAAACCTGCCGCTCACCACTTCTACTCCATCGATCCGTCCGGTTCCGCTGAACCGAAACGTCCCGCCAAACTCCGCATCGAGCGCAATCGTGCAAACCACCACGTCGCCCGGTTCGGGGATCCGCACAACGACGCACCGATCGATCCCGCTGAAGAATCCCTGCTCCTTGAACACCAGCCCACCCGCGAACTGCGCCATCGCCTCGACGATCATCACGCCGGTGGGCAACGTGTCGTTCGCGGTGCAGAGGTAAATCCCTTCGATGGTTTTCTCATCGACACGGCGCACCGCGCTCGCGGCGCGAAACGGGATCTGATGAGGAAGGTTGGCGAGCCAGGTCATTGGGTTCAGTGCAACAGTCAACCCTGAGCGAAGTCGAAGGGTCAAGGGAGCCCTTACGTCGAACGGTCACTTTGCGCGATGGCTCCGTTGACCCTTCGGCTTCGCTCAGGGTTGACTGCTGAGACGCAGTCGCTAAGCCTGCGGCTGCTCCTGCGACAACCTAGAGCCGACGAGGTCCGCAAGCGTCGACACGGAGCGGAAGTAGTCGCGTGCGGAGGTCTCGTTCTTCACCTTGATGCCGAACTCGCTCTCGAGCATCACGACGATTTCGAGGGCGTCGATCGAGTCGAGGCCGAGGCCGCCGGCGAAGAGTGGCTCGTCATCCGGAATGTCTTCCGGCGTCATGTCTTCGAACTTCAGCCGCTCGATGAGCAGCTCTTTCAGCCGATGCTTCAGGTCTGTGGCCATAGTCGGATTGTATGCGTTCAGGCGGATGCAGCGGCCGGCAACGCCTCCCATTGAATTCGAGGCGCGACGACGCCGCGCCACTGCTGTAGTTTGACCAGTGCAAAGAACAGCCCCAGCTTGAGGCGGTTACGCCGCTCCGCAAAGATGTCGCCGGCCAGCACGCCCACCACCGCGGTGAGCAATCCCCAACGCTCGGACGGCTGCATGAACACTTCGAGGAACCCGCGGTCGTAAAACTTCTCGATGAAGCGCAGGTACTTGTCGAGACCCTGCTGCATCTCGCGTTCGTACGCACGCAGTGTAGTCATCGATCCGCCGCGCAGACGCTCAGCAACGCCTGACGTCGCGAGATCCGCCGACTTCATCGCCATGAACACGCCCGTCGAGAAAATCGGATCGAGGAACCCGCCGGCATCGCCGACGAGCGCGTAGTTCGGTCCGACCATGTTCTTCATGCGGAATGAGAAGTCCTTGCGCGCGTAGACCTGCGTGATTCGCTCCGCGTCCTTCATCTTCTCCGCGACCCACGACGAGCCGGCGATCGTCTGCTCGAGCAACTGCTGCGGCTCGAGTCCGCACTTCACGACGTGATCGCGATCGACGACGAGGCCGACGCTCATCACATCCTCGCTCACCGGGATCAGCCAGAACCACGCGTTCTTGAGAATCACGATGACCGTGTTCCCCGCATCGCGACCTTCGGGACGCGGGACGTTCTTGTAGTGCGCGAAGAACGCGATCTTCTTCAGCGACGGCACGTCCTCGCGCTGCGTGACGCGACTGCCGACGACCGACGCGTGTCCGCTCGCGTCGACGATGAAGCGCGCATCGAGGTCGCCGTTCACGACGACCTTGTTCGGATCGGAGAGGTCGATCGACGTGACCGGCGTTTCCTGTCGCACGTCGACGCCATGCTTCTCCGCGTTCTTGAGCAACATGTCGTCGAACTGCGCGCGCTTGACCTGGAACGAGCGGCGGTACGGATCGCTGAGCCGCTGATCGAAGCGGAAGCGGTAGCCGATCTGCCCGTCGCCGGTGACGAAGTACGCGCCGAACTTCGGGAAGAAGTCGCCGGCCAGCAACTGATCTTCGACGCCGAGGCGGGTGAAGAGGTCGTTGTTGTACGGGAGGAGCGACTCGCCGATCTGAAATCGCGGAAAGCGTTCACGCTCGAGGAGCGTTACGGAGAATCCTTGCTGGGCGAGGAGCGTCGCGGCAGTTGTGCCCGCCGGTCCTCCGCCTACGACGATGACATCGCGCATCGCGGCCTCAAACGCTGTGAATGCAACATGTTATTCTGCAAGACCGGCCGCCCCTCGAATCATGCTGGAACTCTATCGCTCCCTCGTCCGCGACGCCCCGCTCGCGCCCGCGCTGATCGACGCTGAAAGCGGCGCGATCACCACGCGCGAGGCCCTGCTTCAACGCGCAACCGTCATCGCGGACGAGCTCGCCGCCGCCGGATTGTCCGCGCGCGACGCGATCGCGATCCAGCTCCCGAACTCGGTCAACTTCGTCGCGACGTTCCTCGCCGCGCTGCTCCGCGACCTCGTCGTCTTTCCGATCGATCGCGACGCCAACGATCACGAAGTCGCGTCGATCCTCAGCCACTTCGAAGTCCGCGCGCTCGTCAGCCGCTCAGGTATCTCGGTGCGTGCGCTGTCCGGCGAGACGCTCGCGCGCACGCTCCCGATCGACGCACGTCTGGTGAAACTGACGTCCGGATCGACGGGGATGCCGAAGGGCATTGTGGCGACCGAAGCGAATCTGCTCGCGGACTGCACCAACATCTGCGCCACGATGGGCATCACCCCCACCGACCTCAACCTCGGCGCCATCCCCTTCTCGCATTCGTACGGCTTTTCGAACCTCGTCACGCCGCTCATCGTGCAAGGCACGCCGATCGTCGTCACGAACGACTACCTGCCGCAGACGCTCGTCGAGCATGCGAATCACCATCGCTGCACCGTCGCGCCGCTGATCCCGATGGTCTTCGACCACCTCACGCGCGCCGCGCACGGCGAGTTCGAAACGATCCGGACTTTCATCTCCGCCGGCGCGCCGCTGCCTCCGCAAACGTCGCGACGGTTTCGCGAGCGCTTCGGCATCGACATCCACACGTTCTACGGCTGCAGCGAATGCGGCGGCATCACGTACGACCGTCGCGGCGGCGCAGTCGAACGCGGCACGGTCGGCGATGCGATGAACGGCGTCACGCTCAGCGCGAACAACGGCCGTCTCGCGATCGAGAGTGCGTCGGTCGCCGCGGGGCAGCTCATCGACTCGGCGACGTTCGTGCCGTTCGCGAATGCGACGTTCATCGCCGACGACCTGATCGAGTTTCGCGACGACGAAGTCGCAATCACCGGCCGCGCGTCGGATCTGATCAACACCGCGGGCAAGAAAGTGAACCCGCGCGAAGTCGAGGCGGTGCTGCTGCAGATCGAAGGCGTGCGCGATGCGCGTGTCTACGGCGAAGCGGCTGGTGCGCGCGGCGAAGTCGTCGCGGCCGCGATCGTCGCGATGCCGAACGTCACGCGCGAACAGGTCCGCGAGTTCTGCCGCGCGCGGTTGTCGCTGCACAAAGTCCCGCGCATCGTGAAGCTGATCGACGAGTTGCCGGTCGACGAGCGCGGCAAGGTGAAGCGCGCAGCGCTCGCCGCGCTCTGAGTGGAGCGGCGGGTTCTCAGCCCGCCGGGGT
>DASVNL010000522.1:0-6606 GCA_036383875.1 Thermoanaerobaculia bacterium | reverse complement strand
CCGGTGAGGCCGTTGTCGCCGCCGATGAAGAACGGTGTAGCGCCGGTCGCAAAAATCTCGCGCGATGTGGCCTGCACACGATCGTGTGCACGACGCACGGACGTTGGCGGCAAGTCGAGATCGCCGATGTCGCGACACACGCGACCCGCGAGCTCGACACCGCGGCCGAATGTCGTCAGTGTCGGCAGCGCATCGCGAAACGCTTTCGGCCCGAGCTTCGCGCCGGGACGCGAGGGGATCGAACTGTCGAACGGCAGCCCGACCACGACGAGCTCGCCGCTCTCGTACCGCGTCCCTGGAACGAGCAGCGTCGAGGCGCGCGGATCGCGTGGGTCAGCGGGATCACGATGACCGCGCATGTCAGGCCTGCTCGCGCAGCTTCACGAGGATCTCGTCTTCCGCGAGCGCATGCAGCTCGCGCGTCTTCGCCCACGCCGCATCGGCGCGCGCGAGCAGCGACGACTTGCGACTCGCATCGTCGAGACCGCCGAGGTTGATGCAGACGTTTTGATACGCGCCTGCGGCTGCAGCGCGTCCCATCTGCGCGCCGACGCCGGCGTCGGAGAGCGAAGCCGGCAAGCCGATCGACGCGATCTCGCGATTGAGCTCGATCACCTCGGGGCACGCTTCGAGTACGCGCAGCGGAACTTCGGCCGCACCGACAGTCGCATCGGCGAGTGCGGCGTTGCGAAGCGCGATCTCTTCGTCCGTGCCCTTCGGCATGCGCATCGCGTCGAGCAATGCATCGAACGCCGCGGTGTCGGCATCGACGGCGGCGAGCAGTTGATCCTTCAACTCCTGACCGCGCACCGCGATGCGATCGAGGTCTGCATGCTTCGACTCGTAACCCTTCTTCGTGTGCGACAGCACCGCGACCATCGACGCGAGTCCGGCGGCCATCGACGCGGCGAGCGCGGAGACGGAACCGCCACCTGGTGCAGGCGAATCGCTCGAAAGCTCGTCGGTGAAATCACGCAACGAGAGCGACGCGAGTCGCGGCGGCAGCGGGTTCAGTCGATATTCAATGACGCGTTCTTTCGCGTCGAAGGTTTTGACTTCCGACAGCCCGAGCGTGCGGATGGCCATCTGAATCAGCGCGGCTTCGGGCACGCCGGTGGGGCGTCCCATCTTCGCGAAGTAATGACGGCCCGCGTCGAGCAGCACGGAGCGCGGCACGAGTCCGACGATCTCGGAGCCGGTGACGCGCAGCCCGCGATCGTGCGCGCGTTCCGCGCACGTGTCGAACACGACGTGCAGCGGCGTGACGTCGAGGTCAGTGAGGTTGATCGAAACCTGCGCGCAGCCGAACTCGGGGATGACCCAGCCGACGGCCTTCACGGACTTCAACAGTCCCGGCTCCCACACCGGCTCGCCCTTCTCGTCGAGGATCGGGTTGTCCTCGGCGTCGCGCTTCATGCGGCCGCGCTCGCGGATGTCGAACGCGACACGATTGGCGAGGCGCTTGTCGAGCGTGTTGAGGTTCACGTTGTACGCAACGAGGAACTTGCGCGCGCCGATCACGATCGCGCCGCTGCGCGGAACGAACTCGCACGGTCCGAAGTCCGGCTGCCACAGTGGATCCATCAGCTTGCGCGCGCAGCCTTCGTACTCACCTTCGCGAATGTCGGCGAGGTTGCGGCGATGCGGTGCGCTCGCGGCGTGCTCGTACAAAAACACAGGCACGTTCAGTTCGCGCCCAACGCGATCGCCGAGTTGTCGCGCGAGCTCCGCGCATTCATCCATCGTCACGTTTGCGACGGGGATGAACGGCACGACGTCGACGGCACCGATGCGCGGATGCGCACCGCGATGCGTCGACATGTCGATCAGCTCGACGCCTTTCTTCACGAGGCGAAACGCCGCTTCGAGCACCGCGTCGGGCGGACCGACGAACGTGATCACGGTGCGATTCGTGTCCGCGCCGGGATCGACGTTGAGCAACGTGACGCCGGAGACGGAAGCCGCGGCGTCAGCGACCGCGTGATAGATCTCGGGCCGCCGGCCCTCGGAGATGTTGGGGACGCACTCGACGATTTTCATCGCGCGGATGATAGTGGAGCGGCGGGCTCTCAGCCCGCCGTCTTTCACGACACGGCGGGCTGAGAGCCGGCCGCTCCACTTGCTACTGCGAGTTTCTCCACGCGCGCAACACTTCCACCCACTCGCGCGCGGCCTCGTCGCTCTGCACGATCTTGCCGTTCACGTACAGACGCGCCATCGCGGTGGGGAAGTGCTCGTTGAGCCACGGCAGTGCCTTGTCGAGATACGGTTGCCACGCGGGCTGATTCGGCACGGGCTGATATTTCTGCGACACGATCAATCCGCCGCTGACGATGAACGTCGACGTTGCGTCCCAGCCGGGAAATCCGAGGAGCCGGGCGAAGTCGTTGGTCTCGTGATGACGGACGGTGACGGTGTCGCCGCTCGCGTTCAACGCGTCGATTCGATATTCGGGATCGAGCGCGAAGTCCCACGCGAGCGACGTCGCGGTGCGTGCCTTGTCCGGCGTCGCGAGATGCGCGAGCGCGGTCTCGAGCGACGTCGACTGCAAATACGAAAGCACGACACCCGTTGGCGAGATCTCGTAGCGCGGCTCGATCGTGTGCTTCGGTAACCCCGAGATGATCGCGGCCGTGCGATCGAGCGCTTGCGTCGCGTGTCCGTACTTCACCACCAGCGTGTGCGCGCGATTCACATCGAGCTTCGCCTCGATTTCCAGCAACTCACTTGCGAGCGATCGCACCGTGTCGCAGAACTTCTCGAGATTCGCGGTCCACTTGTCGTTGCGGAATCGCACTGCGCCGTTCGCGATCGCGGAGTTGAGGAGCATCGCGGACGCGGTCTGGTGCGGCGGCGGCGCATCGCCCGCGACCGCTTCCTGATACGTGAGCAGCGAGAGTGCGAGCAGAGTCGCGAGATCTTCCTCGGTCGCGCCCGCGGCGAGCGTGCAGAACACGTCCGCTTTCAGAATGCGCAGCGCGTCGCGATCCTCGCCGAACTTCTCGAGATCGTTGCGCGACAGCGGACGCCCTCCGTCGTACTGCGGCGGACGCAACGCGTACCAGCGCAGATGCGCATCTGCCGTGACTTTCGACGCGAGCGAGGGCAGCACTTTGTCCGCCGCCGGCTTGAGCCGCGTTGCGAACCAGCCCGCGGGGAGCATGTTGTCGTAGACGATCCACGTGCGGCCGACCGCGGAGTTCATCGCGCGATCGAACGGCAGATACGACGCGGGCGCTGCGGATGCGACGGAGAGGCCTGCGCGAAAGTGCAACGTCGCAACGCGCGACAACTCTTCGGGTGCTTTGCGCGGAATCGCGACGGCGACGTCCGCGAGTCGTCCGTCGATCACGCGCAGCGTCACGTACACGGGCTCGTCGAGCGTGCGGCGAAACGCCTTCTCCATCTCTTCGACAGGTGCGCGTCCGCGCAACACTTCGGCGGCGACGCCGAGGTAATCGGCGAGAGCGTGGAGGTTGGCCTGGTGGGCGCTGCGCGTCGCCGCGGTGAGCCAGTCGGCCGCGGGCAAGTTCGTGCCCGCGTGCAAACGCGCGCCGGCTTCGAACGTCTCGAGCCATTGCCGCTGCGGCGGCGTCAATCCCGTGAGCGGCGCGGTGACGTCGAATGTTTCCGCGTTCATCGGAACGGCGATGAACAGGGCGAGGCCGAGCAGCGACAGGAAGACGCGCATTCCCTTCCGACGCGCCAGCACGCTCGAGGTCACTCCTCAGTCTGCTCTCGGACGGACAGCCAACTGCCGATGTATCCGGCGAGCATGCCTCCCGCGACGAGGCCGGCGATTTTCTGCCACGGCAGAAAGCCGAGAAACAGGAAGCTCCAGAGGATGGAGCTCGATGGCGCGAGCGAGCGTTTCGCGATTTCGTAGAGCGCGAAAAGCAGGCCGATGGACAGCACTCCGCCGATCGTGCCTTGCAGAAATCCCTCGAGCAGGAACGGCCCGCGGATGATGCGCTCCGTCGCACCGACGAGGCGCATGATCTCGATCTCTTCGCGATACATCATCATCGTCAGGCGGATCACGTTCGCGATCGTGAACGCCGCGGCGATCGCGAGAATCCCGCCGGCCACGAGTCCGACGACGTTGACCACGTACACGAGCCGCTGCAATCGCGCGATCCACTCCCAGTCGTACTGCACCTGATCGACGCCCGAGAGTCCGCGCAACGCGCCGAGCTCCTGCAGGAACGCGCGCGACTGCGCGAGTCGTGGCTCGATGTCGACTTCGTACGACGCCGGGAACGGATTGTCTTCGAGCTGATCGACGACTTCGTTGAGATTCGCAAAGTACGTTTTGAATCGCGCCAGCGCCTGCTCGCGCGTCACGAAGCGGCGTTGCGCGAGTGCAGGCTTCGACGCGAGCCATTGATCGACGGCCTGCAACTGTTGCGGCGTCGCCTCGGGCTCCATGAACACGATGACGCGCGACTTGCCCTGCCACTGCGCGGCGGCGCGGCCGAGGTTTTCGGCGACGAGGAGAAAGCAGCCGACGATCAGCAGCGAGATCGCGATCATCGCGATGGCCACGAAGCTCGTACGCTTCGAGACCCAGATGCGCCGCACGGCCTCGGTCAGAAAATACGAGAACGTGTTCGACGGCACTTCACGTTCGCGCCGCGGCGTCAGTTTCATCGGGCCGCTCACGACCGCCCGAGGCCGAAGAGGCCTTCTCGCTGCACGCGGGGCTCGAGCACGCGCGCTTTCTCGTCGACGATGCGTCCGTGCTCGAGCGTGATCGAGCGCCGGCCGCTGGAGCGAATCAGCTCGCGATCGTGCGTCGCGATCAGCACCGTCGAGCCGCGCAGATTCGCCTCGGCGAAGATCTGGATGATCTCCGCGGAGAGGTCGGGATCGAGGTTGCCGGTCGGCTCGTCCGCAACGATCACGAGCGGATCGTTGATCAGCGCGCGCGCGATCGCGACGCGTTGCTGTTCACCTCCGGAAAGCTGCGGCGGATACGCGTTCAGTTTGTGATGCAGATTGACCATGCGCAGCGCCTGATACGCCTTCTTCTTGTGTTCCTTCGGCGCGATGTTCAGCACCGTGAGGATGAACGAGAGATTCTCGAACACGGTCATCCGCTCGATGAGCTTGAAGTCCTGAAACACCATCCCGATCTCGCGGCGGAAGAAGGGGAGTTGCGAGCGCTTCATCGCGTTGAGGTTGCGGCCGTTCACGACGACCTGCCCCTCGGTGGGCATCATCTGGCGAAGGATGATCTTGAGCAGCGTCGACTTGCCGGCGCCGCTCGGGCCGGTGAGAAAGACGAACTCTCCCTTCTCGATCTGGAACGTGACGTCGTGCAGCGCTGTCGAGTAGCGATCGAAGCGCTTGGTCACGTGGTAGAAGTGGATCATCCGAGTGTCATGATAGTTGATGGTTGATTGTTGATGGTTGATGGGAGACGCTGCGTCACCTGGTGGTCTCGAGATCCCCTATCAACCATCAACGATCAACCATCAACCAAATTCATGATGCGCTTCCTTCTGGTCTGTCTCGGTGGTGCGGCCGGCTCCGGCGCGCGCTATCTCGTTGCGTTGGGGGCGACGTCGTTGTTCGGCGCGCGCTTTCCGATCGGCACGCTGATCGTGAACGTCGTCGGCTCGTTTCTGATCGGCGTTGCGATGCAGGCATTGCCGCCGAGCGATCTGCGGTTGTTCCTCACGACCGGCGTCATCGGCGGATTCACGACGTACTCGGCGTTCAACTACGAGACGCTGCAGTTGCCGACGGCGATGGGCATCGTGAACGTGGTGGCCACGTTCACGGGATGCCTCATCGCGGGACTGCTGGGGATGTGGGTTGCGCGGAGATAGCTATCTCTCGCGCAACGCCACGGACACCGGCATGCGCGCCGCGCGAATGGCCGGGAAGAGACCGCCGAAGAATCCGATCACGAGCGCGTAGATCACGGCCCACGACAGAAGGCTGGCGTTGACGTCGAACGCGAATGCGACCTGGCTGAACGTCTGCCAGTTCATCGTCGCCGCGCGATATCCGTCGAAGGCGAGATAGGCGAGTCCCGCGCCGACGATGCCGCCGATGAGTGCGAGGAACAACGCTTCCGCGATTACCGACACCATCACCGCGAAGCCGCCGAAGCCGAGCGCCTCGAGCGTCGCGATTTCGCGCGCGCGTGCGGCGACCGCGGTGTACATCGTGTTCAGTGCGCCGAACATCGCGCCGAGTCCCATGAGGCTGCAGATGATCACCGCGAGCCCGGTGACGAGCTGACGCAGCGTGCGCGACTGGCCTTCGTAGTAGTCGGTCTCGTTCTGCACCTGCACGGTGAGATTCGGATTGCTCGTCAGCGAGTCCTTGAACTGTTTGAACGTTCCGGCCGACGCGAGCTTGGTGATGACGATCGAGTGCGAGTTGTTGCGCTGATACGCGGGGCCGAGCACCGCGCCGTCAGCCCACAGTTCGGATTCCGAGATCGAGCCGTTCGACTCGAAGATGCCGACGACCTTCCAGACGTTCGTGCCGAAGTGCAACTCGGAGCCGACCTCGGTACCGGCGAACTCGATCTTCGCGCCGCGGCCGACGATCACTTCGTTCTTGCCCCATGTGAACGGACGTCCTTCGATG
>DASVNL010000521.1:0-5918 GCA_036383875.1 Thermoanaerobaculia bacterium | reverse complement strand
CCCGCCGAACCATCCGCGAGCCGGCGGGCTAAGAGCCCGCCGCTCCACCTCACTGCACCGCGAACTCCGGACTCTTCTCCAGGCACTCGATCACCGCGCGCAGGATCTCCGTTGCGTTGACCGGTTTGATCACCACTTCACACACGCCGATCGTTTCCAGTGCGCCGCGAATTGCGTTCGGATCGTCGCCGGTGATGATCACGACGCGAGGCATGAAGTACGCGTGCTCGATCATCAGCCACTCGATCAAATCCAGCCCGCGCCGCCCTTCGCGATGCACGTCGACGACGAGCGTCGCGTACTTCGTGAGGTCGCGTGTGCGAATGTCGTTGACGTCCGAGACCAGGTCGACCGCGAAAGAATTTTGCTCGAGCACCACGCGGATGGCGGTCGCAACAGCCGCGTTTGGTTCGCTCAGTAGAACTCGGTACATCAATAAGAATTCATCTCAGGACTCGTGCCAGATGCTGTTATCTTTTTTCTCCACATGAAACGATTGCTGCTCTGTCATCCGAATCTCGAAGTCAGCTCGGCAATCGAGCGGACCCTTACCCGCATCGGCGTGACGATCGACGTCGCCGAGGATGCCGATGGTGCGCTGCTTCGCCTTAATAGCGACCATCACGCGCTGGTCGTCGTCGATCGAATGCTCGCCGGACCTCGTCTCGAAGAAATCATCGAGACGCTGCGCGGACGTTCGACGCCGAAGCCGATCGTGATCGTCACGTCGACGGATGACACGGATCTCGATCCGAACATCGTCAGCCTGATCGTGCCGGCGAGTTACGACGTGCCGACGCTCGTCGGCGTCATCCTCGCGTGTGCGACCGAGCCGGCGCCGCCGCCCGAGTTGGACGGCGACGCGGCGAGTGTCGTGATGTGAAGGGAAGCGATTACTTGACGACTGCCAGTGCCTTCTCGGTCGCGTGCAGCAACGCTGCTGCGCCGACCGGTGCGCCCGTCGCGTTTTTCATCCACTGATCGGGCGGCAGGCTGCCGTAGCGCGACATGCGCTCGAACTCGGCGCCGAGGTTTCCGTTCTTCTCGATCTGCTCTTCGATCTGGAACGCGATGAGATGTCCGATCGGATAGTTCGGCAGGTAGAGGAAGTTGTTGACCATGTGCGCATAGACGCCGAGGAGCACGACGTCTTTCTTGCCGAAGACGGGCGCGTAGTACTTGTTCCAGACGTCTTTGGCGATCTGCACGGTCGCGGTCTTGAGCTGCTCGGGCGTGGCGTCCGGATGGTCGTACATCCAGTGCCACATGCGCATCTCGACGAGAGCGACGCCGGAGATTTCGTACGTGCCCCAGAAGTCGTTGAGCGTCTGCATCGCGCGTGATTCCGGCGTTGGACTGGCGAGTCCGAGGAGCTCGAGGTCTTTCGCCTGGAACACGAATGCGAGTGCTTCGGTGAACGCGGTGTTCGGCACGCCCTGCAGCGTGTAGTAGTCGATGTGCTTCAGCGAGAAGACCTGCTCCACGTTGTGGCCCATCTCGTGGACCGCGATGTTGAAGCCTTTGTAGTCCATCCCGTCTTTGGCGACGCGCGTGCGCAACCGCGGGTTGTCGCCGCGACGTCCGGAGCCGAGGGCGTGGCCGGAACCGCGCGCGGGATCGACTTCGATGTTCGCGGCGAGATACTCGGCGCGCTCTTTCGTGAATCCGAGGCCCACGAGGAGGTTGGCCATGTCCTTCTTGTACGCCTCGGCCGTCGGATATTTTTTGCGCGTGATCGCGGTGAGCTCTTCGTCGGTGTATTTGCCGCTCGAGCGGAAGCCGTTGTACCAAAGGTCGAACGGCTCGAGCTTGCGGCCGAGGCGCTTCTCGATCAGCTTCGCGACGCGCGGCACGAGCGGCGAGGAGACGACTTCCTCGAGCATCGCCTGCACGCGCGACTCGAGCATCTGCCGTCCTTCTTCGAACGAGCGCTGAATGTGCGTCGGCGCGGTGGGTGAGTACGGATCGACGAGCTTCGTCGCTTTGAACGTGCCGAGGATCTTCGCGTAGCGCGTGTCCGGCTCGCGCGCGTTCGTGAGCTTCGCGGGCGCGGGACGGCCTTCGCCTTCGTCGGCGTCATCGACCGCTGCGGGCTTCACTTCGTTGGTGTATGGGTTCCAATCGACATTCGGGTTGTCGACGACGGCGTCGGGGATCGTCTGATCGACGATGCGCTCCATGACGCGCTGCACCATGCGCTGCTTCGGCAGTCCGACTTTCGGATCGAGGCTGTAGTTCGCCTTGATCTCGTCGCGCAGATTCCAGTGCTCGAGCAAACGCATTTTCGCGGGGAAGAGGCGATTGCCCCTCTTGTCTTCCGCGCCGTCGAGAAGGTGATGCATCCAGACGTTGTAGGTCGCGACGTATTGCGACGCGTCGGCCGCGGCCTTGCCAAATTCGAGATTCACCGCGGACGGGATGCGCTTCGAGAAGTTGAGCGCGAGTGCGGTCTCCGCCCATTCGCGACGCGTCCACTTCTCGCCCTGCGTCAGCCGCTCTTCGAGTGTCGTGAGCGGGAAGTTCAAAAGGACGATGAACGCGACTTTGTTCTCGAAGAGATCGTCGGTGATGTGCGCGGACGGCGTGTACCCGGCGAGCACTTCGTCGAACGGATACACGGTGCCGAGGTCGAGGTCGGACTGCCATTGCAGATCGCGCGACATCTCGGTGAAGTGCCCGTACATCGACTCGAGCACGAACTGCATGCGATTGAAGAGCGCGTCGAGCGTGGTCGTGTCGCCGGCGAAGTGCGTGCGCACGAGCTCTTCGAACGCGGCGGCATCGCCGTCTTCAGCGCGCCAGAACGCGGCGACCTGCTTCATCCCGCGCTGCAATCGCGCGCGCTGGCCTTCCCCGTACTTCGCGACCAGTTCGGTCTCGAGTTTCTGGATCGATTCATTCATGGCGGTTTGTTGTGCAACCGCCGGTGCGGCGAGAAGAAGTGCGAACGCGGCGGCGATGAGTGCTTTCACGCGCCGCATTGTAGTGAAAGTGGATGCACAGCGCCGGCATCCAGCCAGATGCCGGCGCTGTGCATCCGTGTCAATTGCCCGGACAGGGCTCGCAGTTCCAGAAGTCCGTTTCGGACATCGAGTACCACGTGCCGCTCTGTCCCTTGCAGTAGTAGGTCAGGCTTTCGGACTCCTCGGTCGTGCAGTCGAAGTCTTCCACGTATGCGCGATCGGCCGGGCTGCCCGTCTGGTGCAAGTGGCGCAGGCAATCCCACCATTCATTGCCGGTATTCACTGGGTTGGTCTCGCAGGTGAAGAACATCACGTCGCGATACGTGCCGAAGGGCGGAAGCGGGGCCGGACCCCAGATGGTTGCGAACACGTTGGGACCGGCGAAGAGGCTGACGAGACAGACCACAACAAGCGACACTCGTTTCATCCGTCGTGACATCCGGATAGTTCTCCTTTACGCCATAAGGATACACCTCAGGATTTGCGCACCGTGCGATGCGTGGCCTTCGCGGTCCATGGATCATCGGGCCATGGATGCTTCGGGTAGCGCGCGCGCAGTTCCTTGCGCACTTCCTGATACGTGCCGTTCCAGAAGCTGCGCAGATCGCGCGTGACTTGCACGGGCCGTCCGGCGGGCGATAGCAGGGCGAACGTGACCGGGACTTGTCGCGGCCCGATGCGTGGCGTGTCGGCGAGGCCGAAGAGCTCCTGCAGTTTCACCGACGCGACGACGGAGCCGTCGTCTTGATACTCGAGCTTCGCGGTGCGACCGCTCGGGAGGTCGATGCGCTCGGGTGCGAGTTGCGCGAGACGTCGCGCGTCGGCGCCGAATTCGAGTCCGGCGAAGGCGAGGCGTCGCGCGAGCTCGGGGTCGACGTTCTTGCGCGCGTGCTCTTCCTGCAAGCGATGCGCTTCGAGCGGATCGACGGGGACGTTGATCTCGCGCAGCAGGATCGCGTCGTACCAGACGCGCTTCGTCGCGCGGATTTTGCCGTCGTCGCGAATCGTGTGGACGACGTCTTCGTGCGTCGGCGTGAGCCACTCGCGCTCGACTTCGCTCGCGATGCGCACGAGCGCCTCCTGGCCGCCGCTCACATCGAGCGCGATCACGAACTCGCCGCCGTGCATGCCGCTCTCTTTCGTCAGCACTGCGCCGGTGCCGCTCGACAGAAAGAGTCGCAGCGAGTTCGGCTCGCGGCGAATCGCAACGCGATCGGGAAAGCCCGCGAGTAACGCTTTGCGCACGTCGCCGCGACCCGACGCGAAGCGTTTCAGCTCGCGCACCGCGTAGTCGAGTCGCGGCGAGTCGGCGAGTGCGAGTGCGTCGCCGCTACCGATGTTGCGCACGTCTTCCGACAACAGCGCGACGACGCGCAGCGCGTTCTCGCCACCGTCGACGAGGACGCGTGCGAGTCGCGGGTGGAGTGGCATCGCGCGGAGCTTTTCGCCGAGGGGCGTGAGCTTGCTGTTGCGATCGATGGCGCCGAGGCGGCGGAGAAGATCGACGGCGCTGTCGATGCGATGTTCGGGCGGACGTTCGTACCACTCGAACGTGCGCGGATCGCCGCCCCACGCGAAGATGTCGAGCGCGGGCGATGCGAGATCGACGCGGCGGACTTCGGGCTCGCGTTGCGCGCGGAGGATCGTGCGCTCATCCCACAAACGCGTTGCGCGACCCGGACCGGTGCGGCCCGCGCGACCGGCGCGTTGATCGGCGGAGTCGCGCGAGATCTGTTCGAGCACGAGATGGTCGACGGCGGTCTCGGCGTCGAAGCGCAGCACTTTCTGCAGGCCGGAGTCGATGACGTCGGTGACGCCTTCGACGGTGAGCGACGTTTCGGCGACGTTGGTCGCGAGGATGATCTTGCGGTCCTTCGACGGCGCGAGTGCGCGCTCCTGCGCATCGACATCGAGCGCGCCGTGCAGCGGATAAACGTTCGCGAGTCCGAGCTCGACTCGCGTGCGTTCGATCTCGCGCGCGCCGGGGAGGAAGCAGAGGATGTGACCTTTCGCGTCGCGCGCGACGTCGCGGATCGCGGCGGACATCGACGCGTCGGGTTTGTAGCGCGTTTCGATCGGATACGTGCGCGCGTCGATGGTCACGATTTTCGCGCCGCCGAGAAATTGCGAGACGGGTGAGGGATCCATCGTGGCGGACATCACGACGACGGCGAGGTCGTCGCGCGTGTCGGCGGCTTGTTTGACGAGTGCGAGTGCGAGGTCGGCGTGAATGCTGCGCTCGTGAAACTCGTCGAGCACGACGACGCTGAAGTCGCTGAGCAGCGGATCGGCCTGCAATCGCGCAGTGAGGATGCCTTCGGTCGCAACGAGGAGTTGCGTCTTCGCGGTGAAGCGACGCTCGAAGCGAATCTGCCAGCCGACCTCTTCGCCGAGGGACCACTTGCGTTCATCGGCGATCCGGCGGGCGAGGGCGCGGGCGGCGACACGTCGCGGCTGTAGGACAATCGTGCGGCCGAGTGCGGTGAGCGCGGGCGGGATGCGCGTCGTCTTGCCGGCGCCGGGCGGCGCGATGATGACTGCGCGTTGCTCCGCGCGAACGAGCGCGACGATGGACTCGACGTACGGATCGACCGGGAGTGGCGTTTGCACTGACGAGCTGCATTATGGCGACTCAACGTAAGGACGACGACATCGACTACACCGCGGAAGGCGCAACGCCTCCGCGCGAGAAAAACGATCCCACCAACAAAGGCTACGACGAAGCCGCGCACACCGGCCCCGGACGCTACGGCGTGAAAGAGGGCGAAGGTGGCGTGTTCGGCACGAGCGGCGGCGGCACCTTCGACGGCGGCATGCACGAAGTGGAGCGCCCGGTGATCGAAAGCGAGAAGGGCGAGGACGAAGTGTAACGAGTTGGCGGTTGGCAGTTGGCGGTTGGCGGTTGGCGGGAGACCTCCACCCACCACGAAATCGGTTTAGCTTTTGCCGCCAACC
>DASVNL010000520.1:0-13225 GCA_036383875.1 Thermoanaerobaculia bacterium | reverse complement strand
GCAGCGCGTGACGCTCGAGCGCATTCTTCCGCTGCCGCGCGAGTGGGCATCCGAGGATGCGCCGGCGATCGAGTATTTGTACGAGCCGAGCCCGGAGGCGATCCTCAGCGATCTCCTTCCGAAGCACATCGAGTTTCAGCTGTATCGCATTCTTCTCGAGTCGGCCGCGTCGGAACAGGGTGCGCGCATGACCGCCATGGAATCGGCGACGAAGAACGCGTCCGAGATGATCAGTCACCTCACCCTGACGTACAACCGCATCCGCCAGGCCTCCATCACGAAGGAGATCATCGAGATCGTGAGCGGCGCCGCGGCGGCGGGACACTAGAAAACTTTAGCGATGACCGAGGAACGATGAGCGACACGCTCGTCCGAATCGATCAGCGAACCGGAGAATGAACATGGCAACAGGTACCAACGACCACCAGATCGGCCGCGTCGTGCAGA
This sequence comes from Thermoanaerobaculia bacterium, assembly GCA_036383875.1. GTDB lineage: Bacteria > Acidobacteriota > Thermoanaerobaculia > Gp7-AA8 > Gp7-AA8 > QHVT01. The sequence goes on along the minus strand of DASVNL010000520.1, from coordinate 12,778 downwards.
TCATCGGCCCGGCCGTCGACATCGAGTTCAGCGAAGGACACCTTCCGTCGCTCCACAACGCGATTCGCATCCTCGACAACGGCGAGCTCGGAAAGGTTCCGATCGACGTCATCGTCGAAGTCGCGAATCACATCGGCGAGAACCAGGTTCGCTGCGTGGCCATGAAGCCGACCGACGGGATGGTCCGCGGGATGAAGGCCATCGACACCGGTGCGCCGATTACGGTTCCGGTCGGACGCCAGACGCTCGGCCGCATCATGAACGTCCTCGGCGAGCCGGTCGACGAGCGCGGCCCGATCGTTTCGGACCAGAACTGGTCGATTCACCGCGAGGCCCCGAAGTTCGAAGACCAGTCGACCTCGATCGAGATGTTCGAGACCGGCATCAAAGTCATCGACCTTCTCGAGCCGTACACCAAGGGCGGTAAGACCGGCCTGTTCGGCGGCGCCGGCGTCGGCAAGACCGTTCTGATTCTCGAGCTCATCACCAACGTCGCCAAGCAGCACGGCGGCTTCTCCGTGTTCGCCGGCGTCGGCGAGCGCACACGCGAAGGCAATGACCTCTACCTCGAATTCGAAGAGACCGGCGTCATCACGCCTGGCGATCCGTCGAAATCGAAGGCCGCACTGATCTACGGCCAGATGACCGAGCCGCCGGGAGCGCGCCTGCGCGTCGGTCTCACCGGCCTCACCGTCGCCGAATACTTCCGCGACGTCGAAGGTCAGGACGTGCTGCTCTTCATCGACAACATCTTCCGCTTCACGCAGGCCGGCTCCGAAGTGTCCGCACTGCTCGGCCGCATGCCCAGCGCCGTCGGCTACCAGCCGAACCTCGCGACGGAAATGGGCGAGCTGCAGGAGCGCATCACCTCGACGAAGAAGGGCTCGATCACCTCGGTTCAGGCCATCTACGTGCCCGCCGACGATCTCACCGATCCCGCGCCGGCCACCGCGTTCGCTCACCTCGACGCGACCACGGTTCTCTCCCGTCAGATTGCGGAGCTCGGCATCTACCCCGCCGTCGATCCGCTCGCCTCGACCTCCAAGATTCTCGACCCGCGCATCCTCGGCGACGAGCACTACAACACCGCCCGCGCGGTGCAGGCGGTCCTGCAGAAGTACAAGGACCTCCAGGACATCATCGCCATTCTCGGCATCGACGAACTTTCCGAAGAGGACAAGGTCATCGTGTCGCGCGCGCGCAAGATCCAGCGCTTCCTCTCCCAGCCGTTCCACGTGGCCGAGCAGTTCACCGGCATCAAGGGCAAGTACGTCAAGATTGCCGACACGATCCGCGGCTTCCGCGAGATCGTCGACGGCAAGCACGACGACATCCCCGAGCAGGCGTTCCTGCTGCAGGGCACGATCGAAGACGTCATCGAGCGCGCCGAGCAGATGAAGCGCGAGGCGGCGTAAGGAAACCGAAATGGCCGATCTCCCGACGAAGATCAATCTCACGGTCGTCACGCGCGAGCGGAAGATCGTCGACGTGTCTGTCGACGAAGTCGTCCTGCCTGGGCTGGACGGCGAGATCGGCGTTCTTCCCGGACACACGCCGCTCCTCGCATCGCTGCGCATCGGGCAGCTCCGCTATCGCACCGGCACCGCGATTCACCGGCTCGTGATCTCCTGGGGATTCGCCGAAGTGCTGCCGGATCGCGTGATCGTTCTGGCCGAGCGCGGCGTGCTTCCGTCTGAAGTCGACCGCGTCGTCGCCGAACAGGAACGCATCGCGGCGGAGAAGGCCATCGCCGATCTCTCCTCGCACGATCCCGAGTTCGCGGTCCTCGAAGCGAAGCTCGAAGAATCGATCGCGATGATCAGCCTCGGACGCGACTAAACCACACTCATCGAATGAGAACGGCGGGCTTCGGCCCGCCGTTTTCTTTTGGCGACGTTCCAAATTCGGGCCTCGCACTTGCATTAAGCTGCGCTCGGTTCAGAAACCCGTTATGGATCCCTGGCTCGAGATCTTCGCGCGCGCGAACTTTCAGCGCAGTGCCGACACAGCTCACGATTTGAAGACGCCGCTCAACGTGGCCGTTCTCAACCTCGAGCTGTTGCGGATGCGCCTGCGCAAACTTTCGGACGGCGAGGAAGACGAGAAGATCGGCGGCTACACGCGCGCGATCGAAAACGAGTTGCGCCGCATGGGCCGCATCTTCGACGCGTTCTTTCTCCTCTCGACCCCGCCGAAGAATGAAGGCGCTCCGATCGCGCTCGACATCGCTCCGATTTGCGTCGATGCAGCGGCGTCATACGGATTCACGGTGAAGAACGGCGCACCCGCATACGTGGTCGTGCACGAGTCGAGAATCCGGCAGGCGCTGAAACTGTTCTTCGAGGGAGCGTCGCGAATCATCGATGAAAGCGAGCGACACTGCTCGACCAGTCACGACGCGAACACGTTCCATGTGCTCGTGAGCGGCACTTCACTCAGCACCGAAACGGACCTGCCCAAACTATTCAAGTTCTATTACACCGACCCGCAGGGGAACCCGGACCTTTCGCTGGCCGTTGCACGACTCATCGCCGAGACTTATGGTGGTGAGCTGAGTGCTGCCGACGATCGTGATAAGGTCACTCTGCGGCTGTCCTTACCTCTGGGAGCACAATGAAAAGAGTCCTGATTGTCGATGATGATCGCGCCACCAGCGCCGGCATGGCCGATGTGGTGGAGGAGTGGGGCTACGAACCGGAAGTCGCGGACACGGTCAAAGCCGGCTGGGCGTCCATCAACAAACTGATCCCCGACGTTGCGATCGTCGATCTCAAACTCCCCGATGGCTCGGGGCTGGACCTGCTGCACCGCATCAAAGAAACGTTCCCCGACGTCTCCGTCATCATCCTCACCGGACACGCCACCGTCGACTCGGCGGTCAAAGCGCTGAAGGTCGGCGCCGAGGATTACGTGACGAAGCCGGTCGACCTGCCGCGTTTGCAGGTCATCCTCAAGACCGTCGAAGACAAGCAGTTGATGAAGCAGGAGATCATCGAGCTCCGCCGTCAACTGCAGAAGATGGGCGCTCTCGGACATCTCGTCGGCAAGTCGCCGAAGATGCAGCGCCTCTTCGAAGAGCTCGAGATGGTCGCGAACACCGACGCCAACGTCTTCATCGTCGGCGAGTCGGGTTCGGGCAAAGAAGTCGTCGCCAACACCATTCATTACTTGTCGCGCCGCCGCAACAAACCGTTCATCGCGTTCAACTGCGGCGCGATCTCCCCGACCCTCATCGAGTCCGAGATCTTCGGCCACGAGAAAGGCGCGTTCACCAACGCCATCAAGCAGCGCGAAGGCTACTTCGAGATGGCCAAGGGCGGCACGGTCTTCCTCGACGAGATCACGGAGATGCCGATCGAGCTGCAGGTCAAGCTCCTGCGTGTGCTCGAAGAGGGCAAGTTCCGTCGCGTGGGCGGCAACCACGAGATCAACATCGACGCGCGCATCATCGCGGCGTCGAACCGCGATCCGCAGCAGGCCATCACCGGCGGCCGCATGCGCGAAGATCTCTACTATCGACTCAACGTCTTCCCCATCGAAGTGCCGCCGCTGCGCGAGCGCCTCGAGGACATCCCGCTCTTCTCCCACTTCTTTCTGCAGAAGCTCAACGAGACCGAAGAGAAGAAGGTCGAGAAGATCGACCCCGACTTCGTCGAGGCGCTGCAGGGATACGAGTGGCCGGGCAACGTACGCGAGCTGCGCAACGTGATCAACCGCGCGTTCATCATGGCGCGCACGGACACGCTCACGGTCGAGTGCCTGCCGGACAAGTTCGTCGCGAACCGCCGCAAGCGCTCGCGCAACGCGGTCAGCATTCCGCTCGGACAGCCGATGGAAGAAGTCGAGCGCATCGTCATCGAAGAGACGCTCAACATGACCGACGGCGACCGCCGCAAGACCGCCGAGATCCTCGGCATCTCGTACAAGACGCTCTACAACAAAACGAAGAAGTACAAGAGCGCCGGCGGCGAGGACGAGGACGAAGAGTAGTTCGCGCGTTCGCGCTCATGAGTGATGAGAGATGAGAGATGAGTGATGACGGTCGTCGCAAGACAGACGCGCGCTGACCGATCATTGCGATCTCATCGAGCCGGTTCAACAACCAGCAAGGCTCATCATTCATCACTCATCACTCCTTCTAAACCCTACAGCCTGTAGGACTTTTGGCGCTTCGGCGCTCCTCTGGTAGCCTGCCTGCCGGAATAAGCGTAGTCCGCGCGTCAGTTTGGGGCGTTCCGCAATGGCCAAGAATCTCGTCATCGTCGAGTCTCCCGCGAAAGCGAAGACAATCAACAAATTCATCGGGAAGGACTACGTCGTCAAGGCGTCTGTCGGACACGTGCGAGACCTCCCGAAGAGCGAGCTCGGCGTCGACGAGGAAACGTTCCTCCCGAAATACGAAGTGCTCGAAGGCAAAGAGAAGGTGGTCAGCGAGCTCCGCGCCGCCGCGAAAAAGGCCGACACGATCTACATCGCGTCCGACCCTGATCGCGAAGGAGAGGCGATCGGCTGGCATGTCGTGAACCTTCTCGGCGGCGACGTCTCGAAAGTCCGCCGCATCCTCTTTCACGAGATCACGAAGAACGCCGTGCGCAAGGCCATCGAGACGCCCACGACGATCGACATGAACAAGGTCAACGCGCAGCAGGCTCGCCGCGTGCTCGACCGTCTCGTCGGCTACAAACTCTCCCCCCTCCTCTGGGACAAAGTCCGCCGCGGACTCTCCGCCGGACGCGTGCAGTCGGTCGCGATGAAGATGATCGTCGAGCGCGAGGAAGAGATCAAAGCGTTCGTCCCGGTCGAGTACTGGTCGTTCGGCGCGCGACTCTCCGCGAACACGCCGCCGCCGTTCATCGCCCGTCTCGCGAAGATCGACGGCAAGAAGGCCGACGTTCCGAACGAAGAGCTGGCGCGCAAGATCGAAGCGACGCTCAAGAGCGGCAAGTTCGTCGTCACCGAAGTCGCCCGCAAGGAGCGCAAGCAGTCCGCCGCCGCCCCCTTCATCACTTCAACGCTCCAGCGCACCGCGTACAACCGGTTCAAGTGGCCGGTGAAGCGCACCATGCAGGTCGCGCAGAAACTGTACGAAGGTAAAGAGCTCGGCTCGTTCGGCTTCGCCGGTCTCATCACCTACATGCGTACCGACTCGGTTCGCATCAGCGATGAGGCACTCACGGAAGTGAGACAGTATATCGCCGCGAAATATGGCGACGATATTCTTCCCGAAAAGCCGAACGTTTATCGTGTCAAAAAAGGTGCGCAGGCTCAGGAAGCGCACGAGGCCATCCGTCCGACTTCGATGGAGCTCGATCCGGAGAAGATCAAGGACTTCCTCACCCGCGAGGAGTACAGCCTCTACAAGATGATCTGGGATCGCTTCGTCGGATCGCAGATGAAGCCCGCGCTGTTCGACGTCACCGACGCCGACATCACCGTTGGCAATCTCACGCTCCGCGCGTCCGGTGAAGTGCAGAAGTTCGCCGGCTTCCTGGCCGTGTTCCAGGATGCGCCGGGGGAAGACGACGAAGAAGGCGACGAGAAGAAGAACGACAAGGCGCTGCCGCCGCTCAACGAAGGCGACGTCCTGCAGCTCCTCGATCTCGAGACGAAACAGAACTTCACCCAGCCGCCGCCGCGATTCACCGAAGCGACGCTCGTCAAGGCGCTCGAAGAAAACGGCATCGGCCGTCCGTCGACGTACGGCGCGATCCTGACCACCATTCAGGCCCGCGACTACACCTACAAGCACGACGGCAAGTTCCACCCCACGCACCTCGGCTCACTCGTCGTGAAACTGCTCAAGCAGTCCTTCGGCGACATCATCGACGAGACCTACACCGCTCGACTCGAAGAGGAGCTCGACGAGGTCGAAGACGGAAAGCTCGAGTGGACGGATGCGCTCCGCGCGTTCTCCATCAAGTTCAACTCCGACCTCGAGCGCGCCGGGACCGAGATGACGCAGGTCAAAGGCACCGGTCTCGAGACCGACGAAAAGTGCGACACCTGCGGCTCGCCGATGGTCATCAAGTTCGGCCGCTTCGGCGAATTCCTCGCCTGCACGAACTACCCCGAGTGCAAGACCACGAAGGAAATGCCGAAGGGCGACGCCGCGGAAGCGACGTCGGACGACGAGCAGATCATCTGCGACAAGTGCGGCAAGCCGATGCAGCTCAAGCGCTCGCGCTTCGGTCAGTTCTTCGCCTGCACCGGCTACCCGGACTGCAAAAACACCAAAGATCCGAAGCTCATGAAGCAGGCCGCGAACCTGCCGTCCGAGCCGCAGCCTCCCTGCGAGAACTGCGGCAAGGAGATGATCCTCAAGAGCGGCCGCTACGGTCCGTTCTTCTCCTGCGCCGGTTACCCGGACTGCAAGACGATCCGCAAGATCGGACGCGGCGGCAAGTCGGCGACTCCGCCGAAGCCGACGGGCGTGAAATGCCCGAACTGCAACGAAGGCGACATCGTCGAGCGCATTTCGCGCCGCGGCGTCTTCTTCGCGTGCAATCGCTACCCGAAGTGCGAGTTCTCGCTGAACAACCGCCCGGCCGCTCGCCCCTGCCCGAAGTGCCACGCGCCGTACCTTCTCGAGAAGGAGACGAAGCGCGAGGGTCACATCGAGTATTGCAACAACGCCGAGTGCGATTACCGCGCGCCGATCGCCGCGCCGGCAGCCGCAAACGAGTAATCCAAGTCGCGTAATACACTGCGCGGATGGTCCATAAAACCATCCGCGTTTTTGTTTTTGTCCTCGTTGCGTTCAGCGCGATCGCGGACGAATCGTCGACCGCCGCGCGACTCGAATCGCTGCGCCAGGATCCACTCCTGCTGCGCCGGTTCCTCGAGCAAATGCCGAAGGGCGGCGATCTCCATCAGCATCTCTCCGGCACCGCGTACGGCGAGACGTACATGCGCTTCGCCGTCGAGGACGGCCTGTGCGTCGACACGGTGAGCCTGTCATACGTCGCGTGCGACGCGGAAAGCAAAACGCAGGCGCCCGCCGCGCAAGTGCTGCGCGACACGCGACTCTTCACTCGCCTCCTCGACGCGATGTCGATGCGCCAGTTCAAAGAGTTCGACGAGTCGGGACACGATCACTTCTTCGCGACGTTCGGACGCTTCAGCGCCGTCTCGCGCAATCACGTCCCGGAGATGATCACCGAAGTCGTCTCTCGCTTCGCCCGCGAAAACGTCGACTACATCGAAACGCTCTTCTCCCAGGACCTCGGCCGCGCGCGCGAGCTCGGACGCGCACTCAAGCCCGGCAGTTCATTCGAAGAGATGCGCACCGCGCTCCTCGCGGGCGAAGCGGCGGATGTCGTGAAGACCGCGATCAACACGATCGACACGGCCGAGTCGCATCGACGCAAAGCGTTGCAATGCGACACCGCGACGCCGGCCACTGGTTGCGAGTCGACGGTGCGCTACCTCTTCGAAACGCATCGCGCGTTCGCACGCGAGCAGCTCTTCGCGGAGCTGGTCATCGGATTCGAGCTCGCGAAGGCAGACTCGCGCGTCGTCGGCGTGAACACGGTGCAGCCCGAAGATTCGTATCAGTCGATGACGTCGTTCGATGAGCTGATGCGCATGTTCGCGTACCTGCGTCCGTTCTATCCGAACGTGCGCGTCTCCGCGCACGCCGGCGAGCTCGCACCCGGACTCGTGCCGCCCGAAGGTTTGCAATCCCACATTCGCGACACGGTGCTGATCGCGCAGGCCGAGCGCATCGGACACGGCGTCGACATCGCGTATGAACGCGACGCACTCGCGTTGCTCCGCACGATGTCGCAGAAGCCGGTCGCCGTCGAAATCTGTCTCACCAGCAACGACGTGATCCTCGGCGTGAAGGGCAAGCGCCATCCGCTGCGACTCTACATGCGCAACAACGTCCCGGTCATGCTCGCGACCGACGATCCAGGCGTCGCTCGTACCGATATGACCACCGAGTGGCAGCGCGCGGTCGAAGAGCACGGCGTCAGCTATCGCGAGCTCAAGCGATTCGCGCGCAACAGCATCGAGTACTCGTTCGTCGAGGGCGCGAGTCTGTGGGCCGATCGCGATTACAAAAAACGAAATGTCGCGTGCGCGCGCGAAGATTCGGAGAGCTGCAAGGCGTTTCTCGAATCGAGTGCGAAGGCGCGCGTGCAAATGCGCCTGGAACGCCGGCTGCGAGAGTTCGAGAACAGGGAGCTGCGCTGAGATGAGTGAGATCTGGGGCCCGATCGATTTGAAGCAGTGGCGCAAGACGCCTGTGACCGAAGGGCGCGCAGCAACTGATCATGATGTGGCCGAGGGCCGTGCGGTGTTCGCGGTGGGCGGCGAGCCGGTGGAGCTCGACCTGCCGTCGTGCGCGATCGTGACCGAAGAAGACGTTGGTGAGCCGACGCCGGTGATCATCATTCAGGCCGAGCGGCTCGAAGACGGCACGATCGCAGTCGGATACCGGCTCGTCGACGGCGGCATGGGCATCGCGACGTTCGCGGAAGTCGAGCTGGTCGCGGAACCGGACGAGCGCTTTCGCTAGGCGTCGAGAAACTCGCGCGTCATCTCATCGATCAGATCGAAGTCGATGAGGAACGTGTCGTGACCGTTCGCGCTCGCGATCTCGTGATGCACGACCGGCGTGCCCGTCGCGCGCATCGCCACCGCGACGCGCTCACTTTCCGCGGGCGGAAAGAGCCAGTCCGTGTCGAACGAGACGAGCAGCGTGCGACCGCGCCAGCGCGCGAACGCGGACTGCAGATCGCCGAACTGTTCTTCGAGATCCATCTCGTCCATCGCGGCCTGCACGCGGATGTACGAGTTGGCGTCGTACAGCGACGCGAACTTCTTGCCCTGATGCTCGAAGTACGAGTCGATCTCGAACTGGCGCGTGTCGCCGCGGCGCCGACGCGAGAACTTGCGCTGCAGCGACTGGGTCGAAAGATACGTCATGTGTCCGAGCATGCGCGCGACCTGCAGGCCGCGCAGCGGCTCGTGATTGTCGTAGTAGTCGCCGCCGTGAAACTGCGTGTCGCTTTCGATGATCTTGCGGCCGAGGATGTGCCACGCGATGCCGGTGACCGGGACGGCGGAGCCGCTGGCCATCACGACGATCGCGTCGGCGTGCTCGGGATACATCGCCGCCCACATGAGCACCTGCATCCCGCCGAGAGACCCGCCCGCGATCGCGCGCAGATGCGTGATGCCGAGGTGATCGAGCACGAGCTTCTGCGACTCGACCATGTCTTCGATCATAGGCCACGGGTACGTCGAGCCGAACGGCTTGTTCGTCGCGGGATTGATCGTCTTCGGCGCGGTCGTCCCGAATGGCGAGCCGGGGAAGTTCACGCAGATGACGAAGTACTTCTCGAGATCGATGGCCTTGCCGTAGCCGACCATCCCGTCCCACCAACCCGGCTTCTCGTTCGGATCGTCGGTGTAGCGGCCCGCGGCGTGCGCGCCGGCGGAGAGCGCGTGGCAGACCAGGATCGCGTTCGAGCGATCGGCGTTCAGCGTACCGAACGTCTCGTAGACGATCGTGAACGGGGCGATGGTCTGCCCTTGATGGAAACGAAAACCGCCGGGCAGTTCCAGCACCTTCGGCGGGTCAGCAAGAAACGACATCGGGGCCGGAGGATAGCAAACCCCGGTCGGCACGAGCGCTGCTATAGTTCGCCGCGTGAGTAAAGAGCATCGAGTCTTACTCGTCGAAGACGACGAAGGCCTGCGCTACGCGATGCGCATCGCCCTCGAGCGCGCCGAGCTGACCGTCGACGAAGCCGTCGATGGCCGTGAAGCCGTGCAGCGCATCAATGACGGCGCGGACAAGTACTGCGCGGTCGTCCTCGACATGCTCCTGCCCGGCGTTCACGGCTCGTCGATCGTCACGCACATCGCGCGCGTCGCGCCGGCGTTGCACGTCGTCGCGGTGACCGGCTTTCCGGACCGCGTCCTCTTCGCCGACCCCGCCGACCGCCACGTCGTCAAAGCGATCTTCGCCAAGCCGATCGAGCCGACGGACGTCGCCGCGTACGTGCGGAGCCGCTGTAATCGTCAGGGCTGAGCGCTAGTTCGGCGACTGCGGCATCACCACCCACAGGATCACGTACACGATCGCCCCCGGAAACGCGGCGGAGAGAATCGACACGAGCACGTACAGCAGGCGAACCCACGTCGGGCTCCATCCGAGCCATTCCGCGATTCCGCCGCACACACCGCCGAGGATGCTGTACCGCCGGGAACGATAGAGGGGCATTTCTTAGTCTCCTTGCTGCGCCTCGCGACGCAGTTGTCCCTCGTAGATACGGCGAACGTCGTCGATTGTTGAGATTTCCTCGACCGACTTGTCGTCGCGGATCCGGACGATGCGCGGAAAGCGCAGCGCATAGCCCGCTTTGTGGCGCTTCGATTCCTGAATGCGATCGAACGCGATCTCGAGCACGATCGTCGGCTTCACGCGATGCACCGGGCCGTGCTGATCGATCGTGGTGCTCTTGAAGTGCTCGGTCATCGTCGCGATCTCCGCGTCCGTGAGTCCCGAGTACGCCTTGCCGATGTTCACGATCTCGCCGTCCTCGCGACGCACGCCGAACGTCAGATCCGACAACACCGCGCGACGCTTGCCGTTGCCTTGCTGCGCGTACGTGACGACGCAGTCGAGCGTCGCCAGCGCCTTCTTGTACTTGAGCCACGACTTGCCGCGACGTCCGGGCGTGTAGACGGAGTTCGGATCTTTGACGACCAACCCTTCGTTCGCACGCGCGCGCGCCTTGTCGAACAGCTCGTCGACATGCGCGGCGTCGCGAACGGGCGACGAGTCGCCGAGCCGGATCGGCGCGCCGGGACGAACGAGTCCGCGCAGTTTCTCGAGCCGCTGATGCAGCGGCGCTTCGAACAACGCTTTGCCGTCGAGATAAAGAAGGTCGAATGCGAAGAAGACGACCGGCGCGTCGGCGAGGAGTTTCGAGGTGACCTGCCGGCGGCCGAGTCGTTTCTGGATGATCGCGAACGGAAGGATGCGATCGCGAAACGCTACGATCTCGCCGTCGAGAATCACGCTGCGCTTGAGCACGCGCGCGGACGCTTCGATTTCGGGAAAGCGATGCGTGATGTCATCGAGCGTGCGCGAATAGATGCGCACCTCTTCGCCATCGGCGTGGATCTGCGCGCGGATGCCGTCGTACTTGTCGTCCGCGATCGCGCCTTCACCCAGCGCCGCGACGATCTCCGCCGGATCTTCTTCGGGCTGCGCGAGCATGAATGCGAACGGCTGGAACAACGCCATCTTCGCGCTGGTGAGCGCGTCGCTCTTCGCGAGCAACGCGGTCGCGCCGATGTCGCCCGTGAACATGTTCGCCTGACGCACGGCATCGAGCGGTTTGCCGAATGCTTTCGCGATCGACGATTCGACGAGTCCTTCGACGAGTCCGATGCGCAGCTCGCGCGTCAGGATCTTCACGGCGTAGCGCGCGCCTTGCGCGTCGACTTTGCAGAAAAGATCGACCAGGACATCTTTCTTCGCCGTCGCGCCTTGTGTTGCCGCGAGTTGATCGAAGTATTCGCCGAGCTCGACGAGGGTGATGTCGCGCGACGGGTCATCGCGAAACGACTCCGCGATCGTGTCGCCGGGATCGGCGTACTTCGGCCACGGCGCCCAGACATCCTCGGGCGAACGTCCCGTAGCCTCGGAGACCGCATCGCCGATCGTGGCTCCGCCGACGCCCGTGACGCGCTGTTCGCGTCGCGGAAATGGCGAGCCGGAGAAAAACACCGCCGCACGCTCGAGCGCGGCGTCGTCGAGCGAACGGAGGTATTCGGCGAGAATCCGCTCCTTTTCGCTCTTCTTCGTAGTTGCAGAAATCGTATTGGCTGTCTTTGTGAAGTCGGAAAGCATTGGCGATAGAATCCGCGCGCCAAATCTGAGGCGGTGGGCGGTGGCCCGCTGCCGGACCTGAGAAAAAGAGGTTATCCCATGAAAACCAAAGTTACGGTGGTCGGCGCGGGCAATGTCGGCGCCACGGTCGCCCAGGGCATTGCTCTCAAAGAGCTTGCCGACGTCGTGCTCGTCGATATCGTCGAAGGCGTTCCGCAGGGAAAGTCGCTGGACATGATGGAAACCGCGCCGGTCGAAAAATACGATTCGATCCTGCGTGGCTCTAACACGTACGACGGCACGGAAGATTCGGATGTCGTCGTAATTACCGCGGGTTTGCCCCGCAAACCGGGCATGAGCCGCGACGATCTTCTCTGGAAAAACGAAGAGATCGTGGCTGGCGTCACGGCGGAGGTCGCCAAGCGTTCGCCGAACAGCGTGATCATCGTCGTGTCGAATCCGCTCGACGCGATGTGCGAAGTCGCGCGCCGTGTGTCGAAGTTCCCGCGCGAGCGCGTCCTCGGCATGGCCGGCGTCCTCGACTCCGCCCGCATGCGCGCGTTCATCGCGATGGAGTTGAACGTCTCCGTCGAGAACACGCACGCCTTCGTCCTCGGCGGCCACGGCGACACGATGGTCCCGCTGCCGCGCTACTCGACGGTCGCCGGCATCCCGATCACGGAGCTGATCTCGAAAGAGCGCATCGACGCGATCGTCGACCGCACGCGCAACGGCGGCGCGGAGATCGTCAACCTGCTCAAAACCTCGGCGTGGTACGCGCCGGGCGCATCGGCCGTCGAAATGGTCGAAGCGATCCTCAAGGACAAGCGCAAGATCCTCCCCTGCGCCGCATACCTCCAGGGCGAGTACGGCTACAACGACCTGTTCGTCGGCGTCCCGGTCAAACTCGGCCGCAACGGCCTCGAA
>DASVNL010000519.1:0-5881 GCA_036383875.1 Thermoanaerobaculia bacterium | reverse complement strand
GGCAACGTGAACGCGTTGCAGTTGTTCGTCATCGGCGCGATGCTCGCCGTCGCGACGCGCAACCGCATCGCCGCGGCAATCCTCCTCGGCGCACTGCTCGCGTTCAAACCGAACCTGTTGTTCGTGCTCGTGCTGCTCATCGCATCGCGCGTGATTGCGCGCGACTGGGCGCGTCTGCGACTCGAACTTCTCGGCGGCGCGGTCGGCGGCGTCGCCGCGTTTGCAATCGCGTCGATCAGTTACGGATCGCCGCGGGTGTGGCTGCAGTGGATCACCGCCGCGAATCAGTTCTGGCATCGCTTGCCGTCGCGCATGGAGCGCAACGTTGCGCCGGCGTTGTCGTGGTTCAACGCATACGGGACGTGGGTGAGTTACGCGATCGCCGCGCTGCTCATCGCGACCGTCTGCATCGCGATCGCGAAGAAGAAACGCGCCGACGACTTACTGATCGTGTCGGCGGGACTCCTCGTCTATCTCCTCAGCGCGACCGTGGTCTGGTTGCACTACATGGTCCTTGCGATTCCCGCGGCGATCGCGCTGCTGCGTTGGCGAGGGACCGCCGTCGTCGCGATCATCGCGCTGTTGCTCATCGCCGAAGAGCCGTTCGAGCTCGTGACGAAGTCGCAGGCGTTTCCGATCGAGACGTGGCTGATCACGCCGTCCCTGCTCGCGCTGTTCGCCTGCGTCGTCTGGAAAATTGCGACCTCAGACCACGACCCAGCCGTTGCCGCTCGCGGATGAATGTCGCGCGGCATCGAGCACGCGCTGCTGCATCAAGCCATCCGCGAATGACGCACCCGGCGCGAGCGCATCGCGATCGCCGTCGTCGAGCGCGGCACGAAGGGCGCGGCCGAGGTGGAGAGTGCCGGTGCCGAAGGCGCCGCCGGGAGAGTTGCCGGGACGATTCGCGAGCGGCTCGCCGCTGATGATCGTGAACGGTTTGCCTTGGAACGACGAAGATACTTCCTCACCGATGAAGCGCATCGCGCCGCGCTCGCCGTAGATCGTGAGCATGCTCGTTTCGTCCGGACCCGACGTGACCGCGCTGAAGTTCAGCGTCGCGATCGCGCCGCTGCGCAGTCGCAGATCGACCGATGCGAAATCGTCCGACGTCACCGCGCGCGTGCCGCCCTCGAACGGACGCTCGGCGATGATCGTGCGGATCACCGCCTGCGCGGCTTCGATCTCCATCCCGAAGTAGCGCAGCGCGTCGACGAAGTGCGAGCCGACCGCGCCCCAGATGCCGCCGCCGCGATTCGCATCGCTCCACCAGTTCCATCCGCGCGTCCGATCGCCGCGACTCGGACTCGCATACCGGACCTCGGCATGGCGGATGTCGCCGAGCTCGGCGATGCGCGTTCGTGCTTCGCGCCACGAGGGGAGGAACCGCAGTTCGTGATCGATGAGAGCAATCTGTGACGATCGCGCACTCGCCGCGGCGACGAGCTCTTCGGCTTCGCGCACGCTCATCGCGGTCGGCTTTTCGCACAGCACGTGCTTGCCGGCCTCGAGCGCGGCGATGGCCATCTCGCGATGCTCCGACGGCGGCGTCACGATCGACACGAGATCGACGTCCGCAGAGGCGATGAGGTCGCGCCAGTCGTCGTGTGCGCGGAGTCCGAGGTCGGTTGCGGTCTTGCGCGTTTTCTCGATGTTGTGACCAGAAAGCGCGACCACGTTCAGTCCGGCTTCGCGAAACACCGGCACCTGCACGCGCGTCCCCCAGCCGGTCCCGACAATTCCGATGTTGGCCATTTCTCCCTCTTTCTGGCAGCTTCCTTGCGATACGAGCGGTATGAGCAGACCCGATCTTATCGTTCCGATTCGCGATCGCAGACAGCATCGCCGGATCGTCACGTTGAAGAACTTCCGCAACCTCGCGATCGTCGCGGTGGTCGCATTCCTCGGGGTCACGGTCTACTCCGAGATCCGCGGTCCGAAAGCCGGCGAGTACGGACGCCTCTACAGAAGCGAGCTCCCGCCGAGCGTCGAGCCGAAACCGGTCGAAGTCGTGCAGGAAGCGACGACGATCGACGATCAGACGCACGCCGATCCGACTCTCGTGCAGCCGATGGCGCGCGCGCAGTGGCTCGAAGGCGAGACCGCGACACCGACGACGGCGACCATCGCACCCTCGCCGGTTCCGGTGCAGGCATCGGTCAGTCAGAGCGGTGAAGTGACGATCGTCGGCGGCCCGGAAGGCGTGTCGGTCGTCCGCGAGCAACGCAGACGACCGGTGTTGTCGGGCGGATTCGGACGCCAGTAGCTACTTGCGCACTGCGCGACGCTTCGGATCGCCCGGCGGCGGGATCACGGGGAACGTGACCGTCGCGACGTTCGAGTACAAGCCGACGCCGTCATCGCTGAACGCGCGCACGCGGAACGAGTGGGGCTCGCGATTGAACGGCACGAACGTATCGGCGCGCAGCGTGCGATCGTAGAACTCGTCGATCTCGAGCCACGCGCCGTTGCCGACGCGATACTCCACGCGGAAGCCGTTCAGGTTCGTGTCGGGCGTCGTCCAGTGCAGCGAAATCTCGTTGTTCGGCAGAAGCTGCGCGGTGATGCTCGGCGTGTCGGGCTCACCAACCGAGATGTCGCTCGACAGCGCGAGCAGCACGCGCATCGCACCGTAGAACGGCGCGTCCTTCATCAACTCGGCAAAGAGCACTCCCGTGTCGCCGTCCGGCACAGTCGTGAGCAGCGGCGCGCCGGCGGAGTGTCCGTCGTCGTGCGGGAACTCGAACATCTTCGAGATGTTGCCGATGACGTTGAGGAACGCCACGCGCGTGACCTTGCGATCGGTCCACGTCAGTCCGACCGTGCCCGCCGTCGTGAGCATGCTCAGGTCGGACTGCGGCACGAGGCCGACGTGCAGGGTGGTGTTGGCGGGCGGGAGAACGTCGCCGGGTGTGACCTGCCGCGACACGATCTCTTCGGCGTCGACCCACGCGACGATGTAACGCTCGCTGTCCGGGTTCCACGCGACCGCCGGATATTCAGCGTTGTTCGCGGGGGAGAAGTCGAGGTCCGCAACGTCGAGGCGATTGCGATTCTCATCGAGACGCGAGCCGCGAATGACCGTCGGCGTGCTGCAAGGCGGCGTGCACGTTCCCTCGGCGCGCCAGACCATCAGGAACTGCTGGCCTTCCGACGCGATGCGCGGCGTGTCGGCCTGATTGCGAATCAGCTTCGGCGTCGACAGCACGCCGTCGACCGTCAGCTCCGACACGACGACGCCACCGTTCAACTCACCCGCGATCGCGTACACGGAACCGTTCCATGTCGCGCTGGTCGCGTTGAATTCGAGATCGATCGGAACGCCGAACTGCGTGCCGTTCGTGTCGAAGCGCAGAGCCAGCGACGATGTGCCGTCGCTCGTGACGACGAGGAAGCCGTCGCCGGCCACCGCGGTCGCCCACTTCGATCCGAAGGGAAGCTCGCGTTCGAGATAGAACCCGCCGAGGTCGGCGATGGCCATGTGCGTGATGAAGTCGCGGTCTGTGCTTTCGTTCCAGAGAAACACCGACAGCGTCGGCGCACCGGCGGAAGCAAGCAGGCGCTGATCGGCGGCGTCGAGCGTCACGAATGCGCCGCTCGTCGGCGACAGCGGCAGCTGCGACATCATCATCCCGTTCGGCGCGGGGAAACGATCCGAGTTCCACACGACGCGCAGAGCGTTGTTGTGGCGGACGAGCGACGATGTGGCGCTGGCGCCGGTGGCGATCAGCACTTCCGTCTCGCGCTTCGTCACGTTGCGCACGTTCGTGTCGAAATGCGCGACGCGCAGACGTTGCGACAACTGGACTTTGTACGCGTAGCTCACCACCCAGTCGGTGCCCGTCCACGCGGCCTTCGGCGCTAGGAACAGCGGCGTCGGCGAGTTGACGATCTCGTCGTACGTGATCGCCGGCAGCGACGTCCCGTTCGCGTCGACGAGCGTCGCGAATGCCTGACGGCTGAAGTCGATCCACGTCACGAGATAGTTCGTGCCGTTCGTCGCAATCGATGCCGGACGCGGACGCGAGGTTCCCTGCGACCCGCTGAGGATGCGCGACGACTGAAACGCGCCGTTCGCGTCGAACTGCGCGATCAGCACTTCGACGGGACTCGACGCGACGGCCATGAAGCCGCCGCCGTTCGTCGTGATGTCGTAGAGCGGGCCAAAAGCGGCGCGCGATGCGATCTTCTGCGGGAAGCTGCCGATCGGCGCGGTGCCGTTCGCGGCGAGCACGCGCGAGTAGAGATCGCCCGCGGTCTCATCGCGATACAGAAGGACCGTGCGATTGCCGTTCGACGAAAGTCGCGGCGCAGACGCATTGAGGATGATCGGGAAGGGCTGGCCGATGGGCGTGCCCGTAGCGTCGAGCAGCCGGCCCATGACCACGGGCAGCCCGTCGACGTCGGACGTCGCGGCGACGAGGAAATTCGAGCCGGTCCAGGTGATGGCGACTTCGTCGGTCGAACCGTAGGTTGGAAGCACGAACTGGCTGGTCGAGCGCTGGCCGTCCACGATGCGCGCGGCGCGCACGCTCTGGTCGCCGGCCCACGCGAGCACGAGCGTGCTTCCACTGGTCGCGAGCGTCGGGATTCCCGTCGTCGCGGCGTAGCGTGTGTTCGTCAGGGGGAACGGCTCGCCGAAGAATGGCGGAGCCGCCGCTGCGGTGGGAAGCGCGAGCGTCAGGAGAAGGGCACTGCGGACCAGCAGGCTCATTTGCGACGACAGGGTACGCAATGTCTCGTGAAAATAAAACTAATCAGACGATCAGGTCGGCTTTTATCCTGAATACAATACGCGCCGGATGACGCACTCGATCACGTTCGGAACCGACGGCTGGCGCGCGGTCATCGCAGACCAGTTCACTTTCGACAATGTCCGCCTTGTTTCCGACGCCATCGCCGTGGCCGCGCGCGGTCTCCGCCCCCCGGCCGAGATCGATTCGAACGCGCTGATCGTCGGGTTCGATCGCCGCTTCCTCTCGCGCGAGTTCTCGGCGCTGGTTGCCGAGCGCCTGCGCGACGCCGGCTATCGCGTCCTGCTGTCGGATCGCGCGACGCCATCGCAGACGATCTCGTTCAGCGCGCGACATCGCAAGGTCCTCGGCGGCATCGTCGTCACGGCGAGCCACAACCCTGCGAAGTACAACGGCCTCAAGTTCAAGGCGTGGTACGCCGGCTCCGCGTTGCCCGAGACGTACACGGCGATCGCGAACGCGGTCGGGCAGCGCGACACGCGCGACGGCGGCTCGATCGAAGAGGTCAATCTCATCGACGACTACCTGACCGCGGTGCGCGCGCAGCTCGATCTGAATCTCCTCCGATCCGCAAAGCTGTCGATCCTGCATGACGCCCTTCACGGCGTCAGCGCCTCCCTCCCTGCGGAAATCCTCGGCATGCCGGTCGGCACGATCCGCGGCGAGAGCAATCCGTCGTTCGGCGGCGTGAATCCCGAGCCGATCCCCGAAAACCTCGGCGCTGCGCAGAAGTCGATGAAGAGCGGCAAGTACGATCTCGCGATCTGCAACGACGGCGACGCCGATCGCCTCGGCATCCTCGACGAGCGCGGCGAGTTCGTCTCGCCGCACAAGATCATCGCGCTGCTCGCGCTCTACCTCGTGCGCGAGAAGAAACGCAGCGGCGACATCGTCAAAACGTTTTCCACCACGCGCCTCATCGAGAAGGTCGCGACGACCCTCGGCGCGACGCTGCACGAAACCCCGATCGGCTTCAAGTACGTCGCTGATCTGATGCTCGTGAAAGACGTGCTCGTCGGCGGCGAGGAAAGTGGCGGCATCGGTTTCGGCGCGTTCATGCCCGAACGCGATGGCATCCTCTCGGGCTTGCTCGTCGCCGAGGCGGTGGCGTTCTACGGCAAGCCGCT
>DASVNL010000518.1:0-2071 GCA_036383875.1 Thermoanaerobaculia bacterium | reverse complement strand
CCGTCTTCGGGCTCGATGCCGCCGGGAGGGACGGGGCCGGGGCGGCGCCAGCCGCGATAGGAGTCATCCATCAAGAGTTCGATAGCATAGCCGCGCCGACATGAGCACGAAACTCGTCTGGACCTCCGACCCCGAAGAAGCGAAGCGCCTCCGCGACTCCGGCAAGCTCGATACGCCGAAAGACGTCGAGCCTGCGAAGCAGACGATTCGCGTCGCCGTCGATCGCAAACGCCGCGCGGGCAAGACCGTCACGGTCGCGAGCGGCTTCCAACACACGGCCGACACGCTCGCGACAGTCGCGCAGACACTGAAGAAGAAGTGTGGCTCGGGCGGAACGGTGAAGGACGGCGAGATCGAGATCCAGGGCGATCACGTCGCGAAGATCGGCGACGAGTTGCGCAAACTCGGCTACAAGGTCAAACCGTAGATGCTCGTCGAATCGATTCTCGCGAGCATGGCCGCGTGGCTTTCGACGTCGGCCGTGTTCATCGGCATCCCGGTCGTGCGCTCGCTGCGCGCCGACGTCCGCGCGGCGCAGGCGAGCGGCTTGCCGCGACCGCGCAACGTCGCGCGTTCGCGCTTCTTTTTTCCCACGCGCGCGAAAGCGTTGCACGCAACGTTGCTGAACAAGATTGCGTGGGTCGAGCGCTACTCGACGCCCGCGCATGAAAAGCGCGCGCTGCGTGTGACCGCGGTGCGCGCGCATTCGTTGCAGTTGGAGGATGGAAGCATCTTCGAGCCGCGCGCGATGTCGCGCGGATTCGCGGACGGGAGCGGCGCCGCGAAGGGAATCGTGCGGGACACGCATGGAAGCGTGCCCGCACTGATCATCTTTCCTTAGAGCTTGTTCGGGTCGAGCTTCATCACTTCGCCGAGGTTCAGCTCGCGGATGCCGGCTTCGACTTTCTTCAGGTCGCCGACGACGATCCAGATCACTTCGTCCGGATGGACGACTTTCTTTCCGGCCGCGAGCAAATCCGCTTCCGTCAGCGAGCGCACGTTCTGCGCGTACTTCGCATAGAAATCATCGCTGCGATTGAAGAGCATCATGCGGATGCCCGCGCCGGTCAGCGATTGCAGCGTTTCGAACGCGCCCGGCAGTCGCAGCGTCTGACTGCGCATCACGCTCGCGTACTCTTCACCCGCGATCGGACGCTCGCCGGCGACGCCGCGGATTTCCTTCTGCACTTCGACGATCGATTCCTTCGTCTTGTCGGTCTGCACCGGCGCGACGACGATGAACGGGCGCTGGCCGCGAGCATCGTTGATGAATCCGGTCGTGCCGTAGCTCCAGTGTTTGTCGAGTCGCAGATTGCGATTCAGTCGCGACGTCGCCATTCCGCCGAAGTTGCGGATCACCGTCTCCACCGCGACGTCCTCAGGAATCCCGCCCGCCTCGGACAGATGCGCCGCGACGATCACCGACTGCGGCGCATCGGGCTTGTCGATCAGGTAGACGCGCTTGCCCGCGGTGCGTGCGACCTGCGCGATTTCCTTCTTCGGCGCGGTGCCGGACTTCCAGCCGCCGAACGCGCGCTCGAGCTCGGGCACGAGGTTCTCGAGCGTCACGTCGCCCGCGACCAGCATCGTCGCGTTGTTCGGATGGAACCAGCTGGCGTGCCACGCCGTGACGTCGTCCCGCGTCAGCGCGCCGACGGTCTCGATGTAGCCCGTGCCGGTGAATGGTTTTCCATACGTGTGGTTCTCGCCGTAGAGCAGGCGAGGGACGAGTCGCAATGCGAGAGTGTTCGGCTGCGACTGTTCCTGGCGCACGCGCGACACACGCTGCTGCGTGAGCAACTTCACTTTGTCCTGCGGGAACGCGGGACGAAGCACGACGTCCGCGAAGATGTCGAGCGACGCGCGCAGGTTCATCGGCAGCGCGCTGAGATCGACGAACGAGTAGTCGAGCGAGTTCGACGTCGTGAGTTGCGCGCCGAGTGCGTCGAGATCGTCGGAGATCTTGAACGTGTCGCGCGTCGCGGTGCCTTCGTCCATCAGGTCGAGCGTCAACGATGCGAGTCCCGCTTTCGGCGCGGGATCGGACGCGTGACCAGCGTCGACGGCGAGC
>DASVNL010000517.1:0-5314 GCA_036383875.1 Thermoanaerobaculia bacterium | reverse complement strand
AGACGCGTGAAGTAGGCGGAGTCCGTCGCGCGCTCGAAGAACGGCAGCGTCCCTTCGCCCTTCATCTGCACGATCCAGTCGTACGGCAGATTGCGGACGGCGACGAGGATCACCGGACGATGTCCGGCCACCTGGCCGATCGACGCAACGACGACTTCCTTGGTCTGCGGGCGATAGCTGTCGCGGCGTTGATAGAGGAAGAAGCTCGAGATCGCGATCAGCACGACGCCGGCGATGAAGATCGTGCGCGACAGGCTGCGTTTCGCGTTGCGCTCGACGACCCACAGCGCGAGGAGCACGAACGCCGTGACCGTGATGACGTTCGTGGCCTTCGAGAGGATGCGCACCGCGCCGATCGGCAAGTAGATGCGCAGCAGCTCGAGGTGCATCCAGTAGATGAACGACGAGACGAACGCCGCGAGCACGACGAAGCCGAAGCCGTGCGTGCGGTATTCCTCGCGCTTGCCGAAGAGGCGCACGCGCAGCGCGCGCAGTCCCCACAGAATCGAGCCGAACAGGAGTCCGCAGGTGAGTCCGTAGATCACCGTCACGGTCGCGAGTCGCGCGGGCGTGATGTCGACGTGCGGATTCAGGAAGTACAGCAGGTGGGCCATGTACAGCCCGAAGATGGCTCCTGCGAGAACCCGTTTGAGGAAAGCCCAGCGGATCGGCATCACGCGGCGAGGCGGCCATGCTGACCGCCGCGACGCTCAGAGCATACACCGGCCCCTCGGGCGTCCTCGATCTGCTGCGCGAGCTCGGCTATCCCGTCACGCCGGTCGACGTCGACCCCGAGGAGTGGCGCCGTGGCGGCGTCGCGATCCCGTGGAATGGCACATCCCGACTGCGACTCGCGTCGCGCATGCGCCGCGCCGACCTCTTCGTGCTCGACGCCGAGCAGGTCGCGGAAGAATCGATCGCACAATTTCTGCGCAGTTATCGAAAATACAATTCGCTAACGAAATCAGTGCTCATCTATCGATGCGCTGATTCACTGTCGATATTCGATCTCTCCGCCGAGTCGTCACTGCGCCGCCTCGACGTCGACCTCGCCAGTCCGAGTGCGTCGTCGATCGACCGGCTCAACCTCCTCGCGCATGGCGACGACGTCGCGCGGATCTTCGACCGCGCGCTCGATCGGGAGCAGGTCACACGCGAGTTCTTTCTGCGCTTTCGCGGCGCGGTGACGGACGTCGCCGATGCGCTCGCGAGCGCGTTCGCTGACGAGGAACGCGAAGCGGTCGATGCAGAGGCGTTGCTGCTGCTGTCGCGATTGCTCTTCCTGTCGTTCGTGCAGGAAAAGGGTTGGCTCAACGGCGAGCGTCGCTTTCTCGTCGACCGGCTCGCACACGAGA
This sequence comes from Thermoanaerobaculia bacterium, assembly GCA_036383875.1. GTDB lineage: Bacteria > Acidobacteriota > Thermoanaerobaculia > Gp7-AA8 > Gp7-AA8 > QHVT01. The sequence continues at coordinate 3,959 of DASVNL010000517.1, read as the reverse complement.
CGCGTCGCGGCCGCGAGTTCTTCGCGGGCGTGTTGTTGCCGCTGTTCTTCGGATGCCTCAACACACCGCTCGACCAGCGTTCGCTCGCGTCGCGGAAGCTCGGACGCGTGCCGTACCTCAACGGCGGATTGTTCGAGCCGTCCGCGTTCGAGCAGCGGCATCGCGACCTGCATCTGCCGAATGAGTTGATGCAGCGCGTGCTCGAAGGCGTGTTCGAGAAGTTCGACTTCCGCATCGACGAAAGCGACGCGGCGGGCACGCACGTCGATCCCGAAATGCTCGGCAAGGTGTTCGAGGCGTTGATGAACAGCGACGAGCGTGCCGCGAGCGGGAGCTTCTACACGCCGCGCGAGATCGTCGACGTGCTCGCCGAACGCGCGATTCACACGTGGCTCGGCGAGGTCACGGAAGAGAAGTTGTCGCGCATCACGATCCTCGATCCCGCGTGCGGATCGGGCGCGTTCCTCTTGTCTGCGCTCGGTGTGCTCGAACGGTTGTGGAAGCAACTCACGCCCGATGTCCCGCTGCACGAACTGCGACGTCGCATCGTCGCGCACTCGCTGTACGGTGTCGATTTGAAGCCGGAAGCTGTGCGCTTGTGCGAGTTGCGATTGTGGCTGGCGATCGTCGCGGCGACAGACGTCGCGATCGAGGACGTCGAGCCGCTCCCGAATCTCGACCGCAACATCATGCAAGGCAACTCCCTCCTCGGCGCCACCGACTTTCTCGGCGACGCGCGCGCCGATCTGTACGCGCAGTGGTTGCATGCGCTGCGCGCGCAGTCCGAGTTGCTCGCGCGCTATCGCACCGCGACGCACGCGCAACGTCCGGCGATCGCGCGCATCATCCGCGGCAACGATCAGCGTCTCGCGTCCGAGTTGCTCGCGCGCGGCGTCGACGATGCCGAACGCGAGTTGCAGAGCGCGTGCGTGCCGCAGCGCGATCTCTTCGGTCGCGCGATTCCGCCCGACAGCGAAGTCATTCGCGCGTTGCAGCAGCGCATCGCGAGCGAGAGGGCGATGCTCGATCGCGTCGAAGACGGCGCACTCGACTTCTTCGCGTACGACGTTCACTTCGCGCACGTGATCGCGAGCGGTGGCTTCGAGGTCGTGATCGGCAATCCGCCGTGGGTGCGCAACAGCCGCATCGACCTGCGCACGAAGCGCATGCTCGCCGATCGCTATCGCCTCTTTCGCGGACGTCCGGAAGGCGGCGGCTTTCATCAACCCGATCTCTCGGTCGCGTTCTTCGAGCGCGCGATGCAGCTCGCGTCGAACGAAGGCGTGGTCTCGCTGCTGATGCCGGCGAAGATCGTGAACGCCGCGTACGCCGCGCCGCTGCGTCGTGCGCTGCGCGATCACGTGCTCGCGATCGACGACTGGAGCGACGACCCGCGCCGCCGTCGCTGGTTCGACGCCGACACGTTCCCCCTCGGCGTCCTCGCACAGAAGCAGCGCGCAATCGCGGAGTTGCGTGTCGCGGCGAGCGGAGAATCATTCGAGTTGCCGCGCGTGTCGCTCGCGAGCGACGAGTGGGCACTCGTTCCGCCCGACGCCGCGGCGATCCTGCAGCGTCTGCGCGATGAACATCGCTCGCTCGAAGCCGTCCTCGGGCGCAGGCCGTTCATGGGCGTGAAGACCGGCGACAACCGCAACTTCTTTCTCGACGTCGAGCACGTGCGCGACGGCTGCGTCGTCACGCGCGATCGCGTGCGCATCCCGCTGGCTGCAGTCTGTCGCTGTGTGCGCGGCCGCGATCTGCAACGCTGGACGACGTCCGACTCGCACTGGATGCTGTGGCCTCCGCCGAACGGCTGGAGCAAGCCGCCGCGCTGGCTCACGAAACTGGCGAAGTTGCGCGCGATGAAGCCCGACGAGTTCCGGTTGTCGTTCGTGCGGCCCGAGCACGTCGGGATCAAAGTCGCGTGGAAGGATCTTTCGCGCGGAGTCGCGGCGGCGGTGTTGCCGGACGTCGTGCACATCCAGGAACAGCCCGTGCCGCTCGTACCGAACCAGACGCTGTACGCGATCGATGCGGTGTCGGTGAGCGAGGCGTACGTCATCGCCGCGATCCTCAACTCGACGATTGCGGGCGCGTTGCTCGTCGCGGTCGCGGAGCGCGCGAAGGATGCGCACTACCGCTACTTCGGCCGTACCGTCGCGGCGTTGCCGTTTCCCGAGACGACCGCGGAGTACGACACGCTCGAACGCCTCTCGCGTCGCGCGCATCGCGGCGTCGACGTCAGTGACGATATCGATGCGGTCGTTGCGCGTCTGTATCGCGTGTCGCAATCCGACCTTCGCGTGCTGCAGGAGTTTCTCGAGAGGCGCTTGCATGCTCGCGGACCATCAGCGTGATGCGGTCGCGCGTGTGCTGCGATTGCTCGACACGCGCGGCGGCGCGTTGCTCGCCGACGAGGTCGGACTCGGCAAGTCGTTCGTCGCCGCGGAGGTGATTCGCCGCTTCGGCGGCGACGCAGAACTGATCGTCCCCGCCGCGCTCGTCGCGCAGTGGCGCGAGACGCTCGCACGCTTCGATGCGGATGCGCGCATCCTCACGCACGACGCGATCATGCGCGATCCGTTCGTGCCGCAACCTGTGCGGCGCATCGTGGTCGTCGACGAGGCGCACGCGTTTCGCAATCCGCGCACGCAACGCTACGCCGCACTTGCGCAACGCACGATCGCCGCGCGCGTGTTGCTCGTCACCGCGACGCCGGTCTGCATCGCGATCGCGGATCTCGAAGCGCTGCTGCAACTCATCGCCCGCGACGATCTCCTTGGCGATTGCGGTGTGCCGTCGATCGACGTCGCCTTCGAATCACGCGACCTCGACGCGATCGCGCGCATCGTCGCCGAGCTCGTGATCCGTCGCGATCGCAGCGTGTTGCCGGAGTCGCTGCGCTTCGGCGAGTTGGATCGTCGCGTCGTATTGCACGCGCCGCCCGAGATTCCGGAGATCGACGCGCTGCGATTTCCACTCGTCGGCGAGCATGCGATCTTGCGACGCTTCCTGCGGCGCCGGCTCGAATCGAGCGAGGCTGCGCTAATCGAATCGGTACGACGGCAGTTGCATTTCTACGAACGCGCACTCGCCGCGATCGCGGCCGGTCGCACGTTGCCGAAGCGCGACTACCGCCGCGCGTTCGCGAACGAAGAGGATCGCGACGCGTTTCAAGACGTGCTGTTCTGGGAGTTGTTCGCGCCGCCAGGCGATGCGAACCCGCACGCGATTCGCGAGGAGATGCGGCGACTCGAATTGATCGCCGCGGCCGCGCGTGCATCGCCGTGTGAAAAGCGCATGCAACTCGTCGCGTTGTTGCGCGAACTGAACGAGCCGGCGCTCGTCTTCACCGGCAGCGCCGCGACCGCGCGCGATCTGCAGAGCGCATTGCGCTGCGGCCTCGTCACGTCACGCGAGCGTTCGCGCGATGCCGTGCTCGATGCGTTTCGTCGCGGACACATCGACGTTGTCGTCTCGACGGACATGGCCGCGGAAGGCTTGAACCTGCAACGCGCGGGCGTCGTCGTGCACTACGACATCCCGTGGAACCCGGTGAAGCTCGATCAGCGCAACGGCCGCGCCTATCGCATCGGCCAGCAGCGCGAGTCGGTGCGCGCGATCTACTTCGTCCCGCGCTCACGCGAGACGCGCATCATCGCCACGATCGCACGCAAGAACCGAATGCGACGTCGTGTCATCCCGTGCGTCAGCACGGGATCTCGTGGCGTAGGAGATCCCGTGCTCACGCACGGGATGACACTGCGGCCTCGTCTCGCGGACGCCGCGTTCAATCGACTCGCAGCGCGCGTCGATCTGCCCATCGAACTGGCGCGGAGACACAAGGCGGGCATCGAACAATTGATGCGCGCGATGGCGGACGAGTTTCTCGATCAGCGACGCGTCGATGAGCTGCTCGCGCTCGTGGCGGCCGAGGTGTAGTGGCGGCGGATCACGTC
>DASVNL010000516.1:0-2973 GCA_036383875.1 Thermoanaerobaculia bacterium | reverse complement strand
AGGTCACACCCGTTCCCATTCCGAACACGGCAGTTAAGCTCTGCATCGCCAATGATACTGCGTGGGCAACTGCGTGGGAAAGTAGGACGCCGCCAGGATATATGCAAGGCCCTCGGGACACCCCCGAGGGCCTTTCTCTTTGTAGCAAGCTTTATTGACGCGTAATGAGCTCCAGCGTCGTCTGATCCGGAATCAATCCCAACGCCGGATCATCCTCGACCTGTTTGACCAGCCCGACGCCCTCCGCCATCCACAGTGTCCCTGTAATCTGCGGGAGTTCTCCACGCGTCTCCGACTTCGCAATGGCCGTGTATTCAACGCGCGCCGCGTCGAACGTTCCCGCCGGCACTGTGACTTTCTCCGTCTTCGTGACGCGGTACGTATACGCCGCCGAAATCCCCGTCCCCGCCCAGGTCCACGTCCATTCACTGCCGGGTTTCAGGTCGTTCCCGTACTGAACGCCAGTGAATTTCGTGTCGCCCTCGAGCTCCGGCGTAATCCCGTCCTTCGAACAGCGATAGTGCGCCGTCGACGTGCGATCGTCGCGGCCCTCCGCGGCAAAGACCTCGGTCCATTGCACACGTTCGCCGTGAATCTCGCGATTGCTCCACGTCAGTGTGTGCACGCTCTCGCCGAGCTCCGACGTGGTCGTCTGTCGAAACTCGAGCGACTTCGTTTGTGACGGAAACACCGAGACGGTGCAATCGGCGTGGAGCGACGCCGTCAACAACAACAGGACCATCCAACCGTGACGCATGACGCACAACGTAAGCACGAGCCGGCTCCGTTGTGTTGACGCGCGTCACGCGCCGGAAGTCGGGACATAAAAATCCCGCTTCCCTGGCCGGGGGAAGCGGGGCATCGCGCACGAGCGCGGCGGCTGGGTCGCTGGCTTCGGTCCTGTCCCGTGGATCAGCGACATCCCCAACCTAAGTCGGAGCGCGACGCGCGGCTCTAGCTTTTTGGAAAGCTCAGCCGCAACGCGGCTACTTCACCTTCGTGCCGGCGGGAACCGCGACGTCGACGCTCAGCAAGCTCGGCTCGCCATCGATCGAAGCCGCGAGGACCATTCCGTTGGACTCGATCCCCATCAGCTTCGCCGGCTGCAAATTCGCCACGATCACAACCTTGCGTCCCACCAGCTCCTCGGGCGCATACTTCGTCCCGATCCCGGCGACGATCGTCCGCTCTTCATCGCCCGTGAAGACCGACATCTTGATCAGCTTCTTCGACTTCGGGACGCGCTCCGCGGCGCGAATCTCCGCGACGCGCAGGTCGACGGCCATGAACTGATCGATCGTGATTTTCTCGGCGACCGGCGACACGGCCTGCGTCGTTTCCGCAGGTGCTGGAGTCGTAGGTGCAGTAACAGGAGTCGGATCAACGGGCGCGACTTCAGGAGCCGCAACAGGGGCTTTCGTTTCTTCCACGGGCTTTGAACCTCCGATGTATTGAGTGACGTCGACGCGCGGGAAAATCGGATCGGTTACGCGCAGCGGCTGATCCGAGGCGAGTCCGCCCCATTTCAGCGCAGCGGCGTCGATGCGATCCGGATCTGCGCCGAGACGCGTGAGCGCCTCGCGTGTCGATCCCGGCATCACCGGCGCGACCATCACCCACACGATGCGCAGCGCCTCGAGCACGTTCCAGAGGATGCGCGCCAGCGGGCCGTCTGCGCCGTTGTCTTTGAAATGCTTCCACGGCTCGCGACTGACGATGTAGCTGTTGATCGCCACGAGTAGTTCCCACGCGGCCTCGAGCGCGCGCTGAAACGCGAGCTCGTCCATGTGCCGCAGATATCGCGGGACGACCTCGTTCGCCTTGTCCATCAACTCGTTGACGAAGCAACGCTCCGGCGGCGTCTTGTTGTCGAAGTACGTCGCCGACATTTTGATCGCGCGCGAGAGTGTGTTGCCGAGGTCGTTTGCGAGGTCCGCGTTGTAGCGGCCGAGGAGCGACTGATCGGAGTAGTCCTGATCCTGGCCGAACACCATCTCGCGCACGACGTAGTAGCGCAGCGCGTCGGGACCGAAGTCATCGATGATGTTGTACGGACGCACGACGTTGCCGAGCGACTTCGAGATTTTCTCGTGATCGCGCAACCAGAAGCCGTGTCCGACGACGCGCTTCGGCAACTCGACTCCGGCCGCCATCAGGAACGCCGGCCAATAGACGGAGTGAAAGCGGACGATGTCCTTGCCGATGAGATGAATGTCGGCAGGCCAGTACTTCTGTAGCAGCGACTCGTCGCCGCTGCCGAAGCCGAGCGCCGAGATGTAATTCGTCAGCGCATCCATCCAGACGTAGATCACGTGGTCCGGATTGCCGGGGAACGGGATGCCCCACTTGATGGAGCTGCGCGAAATCGAGAGATCGTTGAGACCCTGCTCGACGAACGTGCGCACTTCATTGAGGCGCGTCGCCGGCCAGATGAACTCCGGATGCTCGCGATAGTGGGCGAGGAGCTTATGCGTGTAGGCCGAGAGGCGGAAGAAGTAGTTCTGCTCGGTGGTCCACTCGACTTTGTGGCCGTCCGAGTCGATGCCGTTCTTGACCTGGTTCTCAGGGATGAACGTCTCTTCGCTCTGACAGTACCAGCCGGAGTGTTCGCCGAGGTAGATGTCGTCGGGGTTGTGTTCCTGAATGCGCTTGATCAGCTCGAGCACACCGATCCGATGCCGCGACTCGGTCGTGCGGATGAAATCGTCGTGGCTGATGTTGAGCCGCTTCCAGAGATCGTGATGCGTGCGGACGACGCGGTCCGCGAGCTCGATCGGCGAGATGCCTTCCTTCGCCGCGGCGCGTTCGATCTTCTGGCCGTGCTCGTCGGTGCCGGTGAGAAAGCGGACGTCGTCGCCCATGCGGCGGCGATGACGCGCGATCACATCGGCGACGATGTTCTCGTACATGTGGCCGATGTGGGGATCGTCGTTGACGTAATGAATCGCAGTGGAAATGTAGAACTTGGTCATG
>DASVNL010000515.1:0-14608 GCA_036383875.1 Thermoanaerobaculia bacterium | reverse complement strand
GAACGCTCCGATCGTCGACGACACGACGACCACCGGCTGCTTCAGCGGCACGACGCTCACCGGTCGCGTGTCCACACCGGGCGCGCGCGTCCGCCTCGACGTCGACGGCGTCTCGATGACGACGACGTCGAACGAGACCGGTGCGTTCAAGTTCACGTTCACGTTCTCCGGTCAGACCGGCTATCACGTCGTCCGCGTGCGCGAGCTCGGCGCCGACGGCACGCTGTCGTCCGAGCGCGCGATCTGCTTCCGCCTGAGCTGCTCGATCCCGCAGGTCACCGGCGCGTCGCTCGATCGCACGGCGAAGACGCTGTCGATCCAGTTCTCGAAGGCGATGGACGTCGCCACGATGACGACCGGTGCGTCGTCCTCGATTCTCATCAAGCCGGCAGGGGAGAGTGAGCTCACCGGCACCGTCGCGCTCAACGCCGCAGGCGACGTCGCGACGGTCACGCTCGCGTCGGTGCCCGAGAAGACGATCACGCTGACGGTGAAGAAGAGCGTGAAGGATTCGCACGGCACGGCACTCGCCGCCGACTACACGCAGACGTTCGCGTTCACCAACGATCCGCAACTCGGACTCGGCGACGGCTACATCAACGGCGCCGTCTACGACGCTACCAACGGCCGCCCGCTCGAAGGCGCGCTCGTTGAGATCCTCGGCGTCACCACGAAGACCACCACGAATCGCGGTCGCTATTCGCATCCGATGCGCGAAGGCGCGTACACGATTCAGGCGTCCGCACCGCAGTACACGACGGTCTGGCGTCAGGTCGTCGTGCCGGCCGGCGCAGGCGTCGTGCCGATCGACATCCGCCTCACGAAGCGCGGCGCGGAAACGACCACGAACGGCACCGCACTGACGCTCACGCACGGCGCCGACGCGGCGATCACGAAGAAGGCCGACCTCACGCTGACCGCCGCGTCGCTGCCGAACGGCAAGCGCGTGCGCCTCACGTCCGCCGGCGGACAATCGCTCGCCGGTCTCCTGCCCCTCGGCTGGTCGCCGCTCGCCGCCGCCGAAATCACGGTCGACGATTCGTCGTCGCCGGTCGCACTGCCCGGCGCGAAGCTGACCTTCACGATCGATCGCGACGCGGTCACGAACGCCGGACAATCGCTCACGATCGCGCAGTACGACAGCGAGCGCGATGAATGGCGCACGCTCGTCGCCGCCGCGAACATCACTGCCACTGAAGGCTCAGCCGGCAAGGTCACGTTCGACGTCCCCGCATCTGGCAACTACGCGCTCGTCTACGCCGACAAGTCGCCGCTCGATCCGCCGCCGCCCGCGCGCGCAGGCGCCGCACTGCGTGGCTCCGACAATCCATGCCTCACGACGCCGGACGTCTGCCGCCTCAGCGGCAAGTCGTTCGTGCTCGATCCGAAAGCGGTTCTGCCGAACGGCCGCACGGTCGCGACACTCACGACTGATGGCGTGAAGACGTATCCCAGCGGCACCGCGGTGCAGGCGTTCATCGACGAGCAGCTCAACCTCGCCGACGGCCGCACGCTCTACGATCCGCCGTTCGCCACCGACCTGCTGATGTACCGCACGCTGAACGGCAACGACGGCGCCGCGGACTTCCACCTCGCGCCATCCGCACAAGCCCTCGGCGTGATTCTCCGTGACGGCGCGGATCGCATCCGCATCGTCGATTACCCCGGCCGCATCGATCGCGGCACGCTGATCGGCGCAGAAGGCGGACGTGTTCCCGGCGACGACAACGTCACGCTCGACATCCCGAGCGGCGCGGCTACTGAACCGCTGCACGCATCGGTGTCGTCGATCGCAGAAAACGATCTCGCGTCGTTCGGCACGATCGCCGGATTCCGTATCGCCGGCGGCTTCACGTTCACGCTCACTCCCGCAACCGAGCGCACGCCGGTCGAAGGCACGACGGCGGGATCGCCGCTGCTGCTGACGCCCGCGAAGGCAACGGTCACGGTCCCCGCGACCGCGCTCACGTCGCCGAACGCGCAGGTTGTGATCGCCGAGGTTCTGCCGGCGACGCCGTACGGCACGCTGGTTCGTCTCGCCGCGATCGCCTCGCCGACCAACGTCGATCTCGGCGACGCACGCGTCTTCACGTCGCGCGCGATCGTCTCCACGCAACTCCCGCTCGACGGCATCACGCACGACGGCCAGTACCTCGTGCTCGTCGCCGACGCGCCGATCGCGTACGCGTACGGCCAGGTGCGTCTCGCGACGAACGCGGCCACCGCGAACGCGCGCGTCACGTCCGGCATCAGCACGCCGCAAACGAACGCCCTCGGCGTCCGCGATCTCTCGCGCATCGACGGCCTGTTCGTCGTCCCGGTCGCCGCGAAGCCCGCGTCGCCGTTCTCGCTCGTCGGCCGCAGCGTCAACACCGGCGACGGCGCCACCGCCGTCCACACGTCGAGCCCCGATCCCGACACGTACGTCAACTTCGGCGTCCTGACGCTGACCGCGCAACCGCCGCACCTCGTCAGCATCTCGCCCGCGGACGGCGCCGAAGTCAGCGTGACCTCACCGCTCGTCGTGCAGGCGACGTTCGACGTCGCGCTCGATCCGACGTCGATCGCGAACGGCATCCGCGTCACCAACCTCACGAACGACACCGTCCTCGCCGGCACGATCTCGCTGACCGGCACGAGCTCCATCCGCTTCAACGCGACGACTGGCCTCAACGCCGCGTCGACGTATTCGATCTCCGTCGCCCCAACGATCCGCTCCGCCAACGGCGCGCCGTTCGGCCGCAACGCGCTCTCGCAATTCACGACCCGCGCAATCCCGGCCAACACGACCATCAACCGCGACCTGATCCAGATCACCGTTCCGGACGACAACGGTCGCTCAGTCATCACCGGCAAACCCGGCGCACTCCCGACCAACGCAATCGCAGTCGCCGTTCGCCGCGGCCGCTACTTCATCGAGTCGTACACCGTCACCGTCGGCAGCGACGGCTCCTTCACGCTGCCGATCGGACATGGCCACGCCGCCGACAAGGTCTCGATCCAAGACGTCATCGATCTGCAGGTCCTCGATCCGGGCTCGCGCGCGATCGTCGCGATTCTCGAGCTGACGCCGTTCGTGTTCCCCGATGGCCGCGGCTTCATCGCGCCGGTGAGCACGCGCGAGATTCGCTTCACGTCGATCGACGGCATCACCGTGATCGTGCCTGCGGGCGCGTTCGACGTCGCGACGAAGATCGTCGTCGCATCCTCCGACGCCACGCCGTTCGCGAACGTCCCGACATTTGCCGAAGACCTCGCGTTCCGCGGTGGCGTGCGTCTCGACTTCGACGGCATCGCGAAGAAGCCGCTGCAACTCGAGATCCCCGCACCGGCCGGCTACACGCCGCAGCGCGACGTCATGCTCGGCTGGCTCGGCGACTCGATTCGCGGACCGCGCCTGATGGTCGTGGACATCGCGCGACTCGCGGATGGCAAGCTCACGACGACGCCCGATCCGAACGCCGCCGCGATCGTGAACGTCGGCGGCCAGTCGCTGCGCGTCGGCACGAACACCGTGCTCACCGGCCAGCAGGCGAAGAAGTACATGCTCGGCGTGCTGCGCAGCGGCATCTATTGCTACGTCGACCTCACCATTCCGCTGGCTTCCGGCTACGCGATCTTCAGCGGTCTGACGGCGCACGTCGACCTGTTCTACAGCACGCTCGAGTGGCTGTACTCCGCTGACTTCTATCTCGTCGAAGGCCGCGGCCGCGTCTGCGTCCCGGTCATCCTCGATCAGCCGTTCAACGTCGAAGGCGTCGATGCCGCGACCGGCTTCACGCTCTTCAAGAAAGAGTTCCCCAACGCGAACGACGGCGTCTTCGAGAACCTCAATCCCGACGTCACCGGCCCGTATCCCGTGTTCGTCACGCCGGGCCGCATCGAGATCGTCGACCTCGACACGGACGAAGTGCGCGTTCGCAGCTTCGAGCTGAAGAAGGCGTCGTCCAACGTTTCGATCGGCTACAACACGCTCGAACCGGCGAACGAACGTCTTGCCGAGGGGGTGAAGGTTCAGGCGATGAACCCGGTGCGGGGCGTCGTCACCGGATCCGTCTCCGTGCCGCCCGGCGGCACGTTCAACCTCGGCGCGATGGCCGTCACCAGCGGCGATCGTCTCGTGCTCATCGCGGGCGGCGACGACGTCCCGTCCGCATCCGAAATCTCCGTCACATTCAACGAGCCGATTCAGATCGCGTCGGACGAAGACCTGCACAACTACATCCTGCTCGACGCGTACATCGGCACGCGCAAGATCGAACTGAGCACCGTCGCGATCTACAGGTCCGACTCGAATGGTCGTCGCGTGCACATCGGCATCGCCGGCGGCCAGCTCATTCGCGGCGCGCGCTACGAGCTCACGCTCAAGAGCACGATCAAAGACCTCAGCGACAACCGCCTCGGCTCAGGCGTCAACGTCACGCCGACCGGCACGACGCCCGCGATTCCGAATCGCGACGTCGTCATCTCCTTCAAGATCCGCGACGCGCAGCCGAAGCTCGGCGAGTTCGCGATCGTTCCGGCCCTCGGCCAGTACGAGTCCGGCGCGGTGCGCGACATGGCGCAGTACGGCAACCTGCTCTTCGTCTCCGCGTTCGACGGCGGCATCCTCGCGTACGACCTCTCCGATCCGGGCAAGTTGAACAGCCAGGTCCCGATCCCGACCTCGAACCCGGCCGATCTCTTCCCCGCGGCAGCGCAGCCGAAACCGTTCGCGTACGTCCCGGCGAGCTGGCCGAACGCGGGCACCGGCGTCGTCGACGAGCACTGGGCCGTCGCCACCGATCACCACGGCCGCGTCTACTCGACCGGCATGACCAGCATGTTCGGCGTGCTGCGCTCGTATCGCGTCGAAGACTTCGTCAAGGCGCGTACGACCGACATGTGCCCGCGCACCGGACCGGTGCCGGCACTGCCGAACGCGCTCTGCAAGTTCTACGGCTCCGCGATCACGGGCTGGAGGCCGGGCTACTCGTCGTCGATCCCGACGCCGAGCGGCACGGTGCTCTCCGATCGCTTCGAAGCGTACCCGCGCAAGATCCAGGTGCTGCTGCAGGACGCGAAGGATGAATTCGCGAATCGCGAAGATCTGAAGACCGCCTACGGCGCGTCGGTCGTCGACACCTTCGAACCGTGGGACGACTTCGAGAAGCTGAACATCGCGTTCAACTACACGGTCCCCGATCCGACGCAGCCGCACTACACGTCGCAGCGCATCACCGTCGAAAACGTCACGCGCAACATGCGCTGGTCTGTCGATGTCGCGCAGAACAGCACCGCGACGGTGAACGGCATCATCGCCGCCGCGAACGATCAGATGCGCGTCTACCGCAACCAGAAGACGTACATCCTGGTCAGCCAGTTCGGCGCCGGGATCACCGTGTTCGACATGAACGCGATCGATTCGAACGACGATCCGAATCGCGGCAACGACTGGCGTCCGCTGCGCGAGCAGGTCCTCTCCTCCGCCGGTGCGGCCGACGACGCCTGCGGTCTCGTCGACACATCGAACGGCATCATTGACCTCGCGTTCAGTCCCGAGTCCGCGCTGATCACGAACAGCAATCCCGATCAGTTGATCGCATTCGCCCCGCAGGTGCACAAAGGCGTTCTCGGCTTCGGCGTCTCGCTGTCGTACGCGGCCGAGAGCTCGGGCACTGCAGGGGAGTGCGTCATCCGCGACAGCGGCATGGTCCTCACGGATCACCCGCGCCTGAAAGCGATTCACGACAAGTACGAAGCGGCGGGCAAGCGCGCGAACGCACGCTACCAGTCAGTTGCGTACTACGGCGGACTCACCGCCGACGGCGATCGCGTCGACTACATCCTCGTCGCCGCGAACGACCTCGGCCTGCTCGCACTGCACGTCGGCCCCGAAGCATCGCCGTATCTGAGCGAGGATCAGCTCGCGGGCGCGGTGTGGTTCCCGAACGGCGCGGTTGCCGTGCGCGTCATTCCGCGCTCGCACCTCGCCACCGTCATCGACAAGAACGGCTTCGCGTACATCGTCGATCTCTCGCTGATCGACGAGCGCTACGACGCCAACGGCGCGCTGACCTCCGGCTACTTCGCAACGGCGCTCGCCGCGATGAACGCGCCGACCGGCTTGCCGGGGACGGCAGGTCCGCCGCCGCTGGCACCGCCGCCGCCGTTCGGCGTCGACGATCCGCGCATTGTCTGGAAGTCGAAAGAGAAGCTCGTCACGGGCACGATTCCGCCGATCTTCGATCCGGAAACCGGCTTCCTCATCAGCGGCGATGTGCTCGGCCGCACGATGCGCGTCGTCCCAGCGATCGATCCCGAAGTGCGGATGATCATCGACCGCGGCGATCGCCTGATGGAAGTCGACGGGATCACGCCGCTCGGTATCAAGCCGCGCGACGAGTTCATCGACACCAAGTATCCGAACGCATCCTCCGCGGCGTTCCGCCTCGAAGTCACACTGCCCGCGGGTGTCGCGAAGGCTGTCGAAGACATGGGCCGCTCGCTGCAGCTCGCCGTCGAAAGCGAGTTCGTGCCCGCGTACGACGTCGCGCAGACGCCGGTGTCGATGCCGAAGGCACATCTCCGCGAAACGGAACGTGACGGCGATGCATCACTCCGTCCGACGAAGCTCCGCCTCCATCCCGATGTCCCGCCGTCCGTCGAGGCGGAACTGCGCCTGCAGAAGGGTGCGACGAAGTACGTCTCCGACTGGATCGTCGCCGTCGCCGATCCGCGTGCATCGGAGAAGTGGAAGTGGCCCACCGGCGCAACCGCGACGACGAAGAAGGACGCGGGCTGCGAAAACTGCGAACGTCCGGCGCAACTGAAGAAGCGCACGGAAGAACAGCACGTCTACGAGCTCTGGGCCGGCGGTAACTACATCGCCGTCCGTCCCGACGGCGCGCTCGACGAAAGCATCTTCAAAGACACGACGTACGAGTACCTCGGCGAAGACCAGCGTCTCACCGGACGCTTCACGACCACGCGCGGACGCAAGGTCCGTCCGACGGAAGTGCTCGTCAGCGCACACAACCCACCGGTCGCCGACGGCATGCTGCAGGAGACGCATTACATGCACTCCGGCGAAGTCGAGACGGCAGCCGTCGATCTCGATGCCGGCGGACGCGCGGGCGTGAACGTGATGGTGGCGCGCACCTATCGCTCGCGCACGCTCGGCGGCACGGAACTCGGCGAAGGCTGGGACTCCGGGATCTACCGATTCCTCCTCGCGCTTCCGAATGGCGACGTCGAATACCACGACGGCGCAGGCGAGATCTGGAAGTTCATCAAGAACGCGAACGGCACGCTCGATCCGCCGCCGGGCCTGTTCCTCAAGCTCGTGCGCACGGAGCGCGGCTTCACGATGATCGACCAGCAGTGGCGCATCGCGGAGTTCAACGACCGCGGTCAGCTCATCCGCGAGTCGGACGAGTTCTATGACGCCACCAAGCCCGGCAGCGGCAACATCATTCGCTACGTCTACGATCAACGCGGACGTCTCGAGACGATCCTCGATCCTCTCGGCCGCGAGACGAAGCTCTCGTATCACGAAGACAACGGCCGTCTGAAGGAAGCGAAGGCCGAGTGGCGCAGCCGCTCCGTCGAATACGACTACGACGACTACGGCCGTCTGACCAAAGCGAAGCTGCCCGAGTTCAAGACCGATTCGGACGTCCCGGATCCGTCCGGCAACTTCAATCACACCGGCAGCAATCGTCCGGTGATCGAGTACGCGTACGACGCGCCGTTCACGCCGCCGTCCGAGCCCGTCGCGTCCGAGAGTCAGGCGTACACGAACTTCGCCGAGCTCTCCGGAAATCTCACCGGCATCCGCGATCCGCAGATGGTCAAGAGCGGCGGCGCGCAACGCGTCACGTTCAAGTACGACGAGACCACCGGCAACGATCGCGATCGCAACAAGTCGCAGCGCTGGGCCACCGGCGAAGAGCCGACGTTCACGCGCACGTCGAACACCGACGCCCTCGGCCAGCAGCGCAACTACACCTTCACGACGAAGGACGACTACGACAAGCGCATCCACTTCGCGACGAAGACCGTGAAGGACGTGCGCATCATCCGCACCGCCGAATCCGATCTGCCCGAGACAGACATCTCCGTCACCGACAACGGCACGGTGATGGACCTCACAACGGTCTTCGACGAGCCGCCGTCCGCGAAGGGCTACGACTCCGACGGCCTGTCGCTGCGGATGAAGCTCCCGAACAACCTCACAGTCATCAACACCTGGAAGTCGGCGACCCCGTCGCCGGGCAAGATCCTCGAGACCACGCGCGAGAGCGCGCCGACCGGCTTCATCGAAACTCGTTATCAGTTCGATAACGCGGCGATGGCGAACGCGAACCGTTCCGGCGTCGGCCGCATGACCAACGGCATGAGCGGCTACACGTTCCGCAAGAGCGAGACGCCGAGCCGCAATCACCAGACCATCACGTCGACCGATACGAACGCGAAGTCGACGGCGAACTACGACGAAGTCGGCCAGATCCGCTCCGCCGGCACCTCCGATCCCAGCACGGGCGAGGGGATGACGACGAGCATCGACTACTACGACGAGTCGACGACGAATCCGATCGAGTCCGGCCGTCCGAAGTACGTGCGCCGCGGAGGCGGGATGCTGGTCTTCTACTCCCAGTACTCGCTCACGGGCGATGGCGAGGAGACGGAGAAGACCACCGATCTCATTCGCAACATCACCACGACGATCAAGAAGGACGTCGACGGCCGCGTAATCCGTCGCGAAGTCCTCGGCGGCGGGATGCAGACGCTCGAGCTGTACGCGTACAACGCCGACGGCCGCATCGCGTATCACTCGCGCAAACAGACCGGCGTCAACGGCGACAAGGTCGTCACGACGACGACGTACGACGAGCTCGGTCGCATGTCGACGACCTCGACGACGAACGGCCGCGTGCTGCTCGATCCTACAGTTGCCGGCAGCGCGGGCCTTGTTTCACTCGACACGAAATCGACGTACAACCTCGCCTCACGCGAGATCGTCGACTACGACGCCCATCGCGCGGGCACGTCCGCCGCGGCCGCGCGCACCATCAAGAAACTCGACGGCCTCGGACGCGTCCTCGAAACGCGCCGCGAAGCCCCGGCCATCATCGGCGGACCGCCGCCCGCGGGCACGGTGTCGAGCTACTCGCTCTACGACCTCCACGGTCAGGTCGCCTACACGACCGACCGCAAACGCACCGCGTCCCTCACGCAACACGATTACTTCGGCCGCCCGGTCGCAACGATGCTCGCCGACGGCACCCGCGCCCACGTCCAATTCAACGAGTGGGACGAAGTCCTCGAGACGGCCGGCTTCGCCAAGCGCCTCACGCCAAGCGCTCCGCTCGTCGAGACGTCGCGCAGCCGCAGCATCTACACAGGCGAAGGCCGCCTCCGTCTGTCGCTCGAGAAGGTCGACGGCACGGGCAAGGCTCGCGCGACCGCGTTCTCGTGGCAGCAGGGCGACATGATCACGACGCATCGCGTCGGCGCGATCGGCGACTTCGGTGTCTTCGTCGATCCCGATCCGACGAACGACGAGATCCCCGCGTCCACGCCGATGCGCGTCTCGCAGACCGAACGCGACGTTGCAGGCCGCGTGACGATCGAGTCGGTCGGCAGTGCGATCGGTCCGACGGCGCTGCTCGCACCGTCCGACGTGTTCACGCAGTCCATCGTCACCGAGTACGTCGGCGACTTGCCGAAGAAGGTCGAGTCGCACGAGCCGCGCGCGGGTCGCAAGACGCAGACCGAAACCGACTACGACGGACTCGGTAACCCGATCACGATCAAGGAAGCCGGCGGCGCATACACGACGAACTCCGGCTTCGACGAAGCAGGCAACGCGCTCAGCGTTCAAGTTCCAGGCGTGCCGGCGTTCGCGTTCATGAAGTACGACGGCCGCGGCCTGATGTACGAGCAGAAGTTGCCCACGGGCGACGTCATCGAGCGCATCTACGACGAGCGCGGAACGCTCCGCCAGTACATCGACGAGAACGATCAGGTCACGCACTACGACGTCGACGCGCTCGGCCGCGTGTGGCGCATCCGTTACCCCGATGGCACACACGAAGAGAGCCGCTTCGAAGACGGCACCGGCCAATTGCTCGCCTCACGCGATCGCGCGGGCGATTGGATCTGGTTCGAATACGACCCGGATAACAACGGCCGTCTCGTCGCCGAACATCTCGGCGGCAATGCAGCCGAGCCGGCGTATACGCCTGCGCCGTTCAGCCGCTACACGTACGACGACGCCGGCCAGGTGACGCGCATCGCGAACGCCGAAGCCGCGATCGAATACGACAACTTCGATCTTCTCGGACGTCCGCGCACCACGCGCACGATCCGCTACAAGAAAACGGGATGCATTCCGTCGGCAACGCCTTGCGGATCGGGACTCTCCGCGAGTCCGCAGGTTGCTGAGGTTTATACGCAGGAGCATGAGTGGAGCGTGTTCGATGGCGAGCGGACGAGCTGGCGCATGCCGGCCGTCGGCGCCGCAGTCCCGACCACCGAAGCCAACACGCCGTGGCGCAACTGGATTCAGGAAACGCGCGACGGCGGCTCCAACATTACGACACAGGCTGAGAGCGTGGAGCGCACGTCGTCCGCGGTCACGTTCCTCGAAGCCGTTGCACGCGGTGCAGGCCGTCTCGCGGAACGCCGTCGTAAGACCTCGGGCGGGGAGTTGTGGACGAAGTTCGGCTACGCGGACGTCGCTGGTAGCGGCACCGCAGTCGTTCCGGTTCAACCGCCTGCGCCCGGTGCGCCGACCGGTTCGATCGGTCGTCACGAAGTTCTCAACGGGGCAACGCGCATCGCCGGCACCGAGATCACCCTCGGCGCGAAGCAACGCATCGAAACACTCAAGGACCTCGCACTCGCGAAGCGTTCGTCGTCGTTCTCGTACGACGATCGTGCGCGACTGCAGACCGCGTCGTTGCTGCGTCGCGACGGCATGCCGCTGCCGGGCAATGAGCCCGCGCTCGCGGAGAATGTCGATGAAGTGGGCTTCCGCTCGGAACGCAAAGTCGAGCCGGCGCGCGTCTTCGCGGCCGATTTCAAGGCACTCTCCGATGCGTACGGCCTCGCCGCCGCGCGCACGATCATCCCGACGACGTGGTCGTCGCTCGCATCGACCAACGCGAGCCAGCTCGAACGTCGCAAGTTCACGAACGACGGTCAGAATGCGGGCGAGCAGGCCTTCACCTGGAACGGCGGACGCCGCGAAGGCGACGGCACCTGGACGATCGGCTACGACGAGCGCGGACGTCTCGCGTCGGCGGAGAGCGCCGAACGTCGCATCGAGTACGACTACGATCCGGGCGATCGCCTCGTGGGCCGCGTTGCTCTGCGCAAGGACGGCACGGCGTGGACGATCGAGACCCGCGCGAACGTCCTCGCTCGCGACGGACTCCCGGCGTCATCCACATTCATCTGGGATCCGATCGTCGATCGCATCGTTGCGGTCTATGACTCGGGTGTCGTTTCCACCGCAAGTTCGCCCGGCCCGGAAACCGGTCTGGTGCGGCAGTACATCCATGGCGATCAGGCGTACGACGATCCGGTCGAAGTCCTGATTGCCGATCTCGCCGGCAACGCGCCCAAGCGCTATCTCCCGATCCTCGACGAAGCAGGCACCGGTTCGCTGCAGGCCGTCGCCGACGGCGATGGCAATCTCGTCGAGCGCGTCGTTTACGCCGACTCGTATGGCGATCAGCCGCGCTATCTGCACGGCGCAGTCGTCGAGCGCATCGAAGTCAGAGCGTTGGGCGGCCAGCGGCACGTCGACGTCTACTTCAGCGAACCGCTCGTCAGTTCGTCGATCGCTGGCGGCGTGCGTCTCACCGCGCGCGCAGAAAACGGCAGCGAGCGCACGCTCGCGGCGGTCCCGTCTCTCGAAGAGCCGTTCAAGCTGCGCTGGGAAATCTCGGCGTCGGAGTGGGCTGCATTCACGGATGGCGCATCCGAAGTTGAAGTTGCGGTTGCGTCGTCGCTGCGGTTCGAAGGGTGGGGCAGTGCTCCGCTGCAGGCCGCCGCGCCGTGGGAAGTGCTGCTCAAGCGCGCGAAGTCGAGCGACGACGGCGCGTATCCATTTGTGAAGACCGTGTCGCTCGCCGACATCACGACGGGCGGCATTCTCTACGACCTTCCGGACCTCTATCTCGCCGGACGTCTCGAATCGAAGACACAACTCCTCTTCGACTTCCACGCGCTGCCGATGCGCGATCCGGCGACGAACCTCATCTACGTCCGCGCGCGCTGGTACGACGCGTCGACGGGATCGTTCCTCACTCCGGATCCGATGGGCTACGCCGACGCGTCGAACCTCTACGCGTACGCAGGTGGTGATCCGATCAACGGCACCGATCCGAGCGGCGAGATGACGCTGGGCGACGCTGGCAGACTTGGCTGGGGCATCGTCAAGGGTGTGGCGAGTGGCGCCGCCGGACTCGTTACCGGTGTCGTCGACCTCGTGATCGGCGTCGGCAAGGCGTCGTACTACTCCACCGGCGCGCTTCTCTACGCGACGACGGGTGGCGAGCAGTATCGCGAACAGTCCGAGACCTACCACAAGGCGATGGACTCGTTCAAAAAGGTCCTCGACAACCCGGGCGTCATCGTCGACGCGGGTGTCAACGCTCTGAAGGGCGTTGGCGACACGTTCAAGAGTGGCGACTACGACAAGATCGGGCAACTCGTCGGTTCCGCGGCGTTCGAGATCGCATCGGACCTCATTCCTCCTCTTGCTGCATCGAAGCTTGGCAAGGCCGGAAAGCTCGTTCGAGCTGCCGAAACGGTCGATGACGTGGTCGATGCGGTGCACGCCGCGAAGGCTGCCGCGAAGATCGATCACATCTCCGACATCTCCTCCGCGGGACGTCGCGCCTCACGCATCGCCCATGAGGCAGAAGCGGCGGACGACCTCGCCGACTTCGCGCGCATGGGTCCGTGCCCGGTGCGTCTCGCACCTCGCTGTGTCGCGGAAGGAACGCTCGTCGCAGCGCCGGATGGCGGCGCGGTGCCGATCGAAGAGCTGCACGTCGGCGATCGCGTCGCGACGACGAATCTCAATCAGGACCTGCCGGACGGCGAGACGACCGTCGACACCGTCAACTGGCACCTGCTCACGCTCCGCATGGCCAATCCGGCCGACGCGGATGACGTCTACGAAGTCACGACGCTCCGTCCGCTGACCTGGATCATTTCGCACGACGCGTACGAAGGCCGCACGATCGAGTTCGAGACCGAACGCAGCCCGGCCGACGTCGCGTTCGTCGTCAAGGTGGAGATCGCGCCGAAGATCGACACCGGCTCCGGCCGCGTCGTCCTCTCGACCTTCACTCACCGCGACCGCATCCTGACCATCGCCTTCGAAGGCGACGGCCACGCCCCCCTCGCCACCACCCCCTCGCACCGCCTCTACTCGGTCGCGACAGGAGAGTGGCTACCCGCATCGACGTTCGCACCCGGCGACCGCATCCGCACCGCCGCCGGCGAAGCCACCATCGCCACCCTCACCCCGTCCGAGACCGCGCGCGTCTTCGACATCGAAGTCGAAGCCGACCACGCCTACTGGGCCGGCGAAGAGAGCGTTCTCGCACACAACTGCGGGATTGCGAAGGAATTCAACTTGGCTCCTCACGGCAAGCAACCGTCGCCAAGGAAACCGCTTGAATCGCACCACATCATTCAGGACAAGTGGGCGAGAACAGAAGTGTCGGGCTACAACACGCGTCGTGCGCCATCGATCCTCTTGGAACCGAAGAGGCACGATCTCATCAACAATCTACAGAACGCGCGACGCGACGCACGAGTTGCGAGTCGGCAACCGAAGTGGGGCAGTACGCTGCGACAGGAGTTCGAATATGCGGCATCCGACCTGCGCGCTGTTGGTGTGCCGGAGAAAGTCAGACGAAAGGCGCTAAAGAACGCGTATAAACATTTCTATGGACAATAGAGATCTGATTGAGGTTTTGCGTCAGAACAGCTCTTCGTTCCGGTCGGCGCCCGCAGTTTCGGGTGCCGACCTACGGGCGCTGGCTATTTACCACCCGGGACTTCCCGACGAATATGTTCAATTTCTCAAGTGGTCAAACGGCGGTGAGTTGGTTGCCGCCGATCAAGCCGTTGACCTTTGGGATAGCGCAACAGTTGTGGAGCGTAACGAACGCCTAAACGTAGCCTCCCGGCTGCCAGGACATGTCCTCATTGGCAGTAACGAAGGCGAGCTCGCGATCGCATTTGCCTGCTCTTCGGGTTTCTGCCGAGTCGTTGGGGTGCCATTTGGGGACCTTAGTCCCGATTCCGTTGTGGAGCTTGACCATCTACTGTCGAAATTCGTAGCGCGGGTTTTGGCGGGCGAAGTGGACATGGAGGCGCTCTGACCTGTCTGGTCGGCACCGCCTCGCCATCTTCAAACTTGGAATCTCTAGAGGATCAACTCTTCCAAAATTAGCCTCTTCCGTTTCTCCGCATGACCTGAGAGAATCCGGGACGGCTTTCCGCTGGGTCCGCGGGGCCGTCCAATTCAGCCAGGCGTTTCGAAGAGAGAGAGGTGTTTGTGTCCGCACCCATTCTGTGGGGGGTGGTGCGCGGGTGG
>DASVNL010000514.1:0-3214 GCA_036383875.1 Thermoanaerobaculia bacterium | reverse complement strand
AGGTCACACCCGTTCCCATTCCGAACACGGCAGTTAAGCTCTGCATCGCCAATGATACTGCGTGGGCAACTGCGTGGGAAAGTAGGACGCCGCCAGGATATATGCAAGGCCCTCGGGACACCCCCGAGGGCCTTTCTCTTTTCATGCACCTTTTCGACTGACGCGGTACACTCCAGCCCGATCGAAGATGAAAGTCGTCATCCTCTGCGGCGGCCTCGGGAGCCGCATCCGCGACGCCAGCGAAACCCTCCCCAAGCCGATGCTCCCGATCGGCGGCAAACCGATCGTCTGGCACATCATGAAGCTGTACGCCCGCTACGGCTTCAATCAGTTCGTCCTGTGCCTCGGATATCGCGCCTGGGTCGTCAAGGAGTTCTTCCTCAACTACGCACCGATGACCAACGACGTCGTCGTGCAACTCGGCCGCTCGCGATCCGTCACGGTGACTTCGAGCGACACTGAAGAAGACTGGAACGTCATCCTCGCCGACACCGGCGAGCTCACCGACACCGGCGGCCGCGTTCGCGCCGTCCGCAAGTATCTCGATGACGACGATCTGTTCCTCCTGACGTACGGCGACGGTGTCGCGAATCTCGACATCGCTGCACTCGTCGACTATCACCGCTCGCACGGCAAAGTCGCCACAGTGACGGCGGTGCGTCCTCCAGGACGCTTCGGCGAGCTCGGACTCTCGGGCGACGCCGTGGCCGAGTTCAATGAAAAGCCGCAGGCCAGCGGCGGGTTCATCAACGGCGGATTCTTCGTCTGCGACGCGCGCCGCATCTGGGACTACATCGACGGCGGCCCGCTCGAGCGCGATTCGATGCAGAAACTCGCGGCGCACGGCGAGCTCGCCGCGTATCGCCACACCGGATTCTGGCAGCCGATGGACACGCTTCGCGAGTACACGTTCCTCAATGAGCTCTGGAGCTCCGGCGAAGCCCCCTGGAAGGTGTGGTGACGGTGTACGACGTCTTCGCCGGCCGGCGGGTGCTCATTACGGGGCACACCGGTTTCAAAGGAAGCTGGCTCGCGCAGGTGCTCATCGACGCCGGCGCTGACGTCACGGGCTACGCGCTCGAACCGGAAGCGAGTTCGATGTTCCGCGCACTCGACCTCGAGTCCTCGTGTCGCAGCGAAATCGCCGACATCCGCGACGCTGCGCGCGTGAACGAGGTAGTCACTGCAACCAAGCCAGACTTCGTGTTCCACCTCGCGGCCCAACCGCTCGTCCTCGATAGTTACAACGATCCGATCGGCACGCTCTCCACGAACGTGATGGGGACGGCCAACGTGCTCGAAGCGCTGCGACTCTCCGCGCATCCGTGCGTAGTGGTCGTCGTGACGAGCGACAAGTGCTACGAAAATCGCGAATGGGTGCACGCCTACCGCGAGACCGATCACCTCGGCGGCCACGATTTGTATTCGGCGTCGAAAGGCGCGGCAGAGATCGTCGTCGCGGCGTTTCGCCGCAGCTTCTTCGCGACGTCCGGACAGATCCGCGTTGCGACGTCGCGCGCGGGAAATGTGATCGGCGGCGGCGATTGGACGCAGAATCGGATCGTGCCGGATTGCATTCGATCGCTCCGCGGCGGCCAGCCAATCTCCGTGCGAAATCCCAACGCGATCCGACCCTGGCAGCACGTCCTCGACGCGCTCAGCGGGTATCTCCTCCTCGCGACGAAGCTCGCCGGCGATGATGGCGCGTCGTACTGCGAGGCGTGGAACTTCGGACCCGCCGACGAGGCGCGCAGCGTGCGCGACCTCGTGAGTCGCGTGGTCGCGCGCTGGGGATCCGGTACGTGGCGCGCGGAACCGCGCGAGCAGCCGCACGAAGCGCATCTGCTGCGACTCGCGATCGAGAAAGCGCAGGTGCGATTGGGCTGGAAGCCGGCGTGGGACTTCGAAGCGGCGGTCGATCACACCGTCGACTGGTACAAGGCAGCAGACCGCATGGACGCCGCCGCGCTGCGCGAGCTCACGCGCGCGCAGATCGCGCAGCACGTGCGTGCCGAAGAGGCTTCGAACGATGGACGCTGACGACAAGCGACTCGAGCGGAAGCTCTCCGAGGAGATTTTGGAGCGCGTGCGGAAAATCGCGGAACTGCGGACGCGCCCGCAGCGATTCATCCCCGGCGTGACCGCCGTGCGTTACGCGGGCCGCGTGTACGACGGCGACGACATGGTCGCACTCACCGAAAGCGCGGTTGAGTTCTGGCTCACCGGCGGACGCTGGCATCACCGCCTCGAAGACGGACTCGCGAAGTGGTACGGCGTGACGAGCGCGCGACTCGTGAACAGCGGCAGCAGCGCGAACCTCATCGCGGCCGCGGCGCTGATGAGTCACATGTGGGGCGAGCGTCGCGTGAAGCGCGGCGACGAAGTCATCACTGTTGCAGCCGGCTTCCCTACGACTGTCGCGCCGTTTCTGCAACTCGGCGTGATCCCCGTCTTCGTCGACATCACCGCGCCGACGTACAACATCGGCGTCGAGCATCTCGAGCGCGCGCGCACGGATCGCACACGCGCCGTCGCCATCGCGCACACCCTCGGCAATCCCTTCGACCTCGGCGCCGTGAAAGCGTTCTGCGAGAAGTACGGCCTCTGGCTCGTCGAAGACAACTGCGACGCGGCCGGCTCGACGTACGACGGTTGCAAGACCGGCACGTTCGGCGACATCGCGACGCTCAGCTTCTACCCGCCGCATCACATGACGACGGGCGAAGGCGGCGCGGTGTTGTGCAGCAGCGACGAGATGACGCGCGTGGTCGAGAGTCTGCGCGACTGGGGCCGCGATTGCTGGTGCGCGCCCGGCGTCGACAACACGTGCGGCAAGCGCTTCGGTTGGCAGCTCGGCGATTTGCCATCCGGCTACGATCACAAGTACACGTACACGCACCTCGGCTTCAACCTGAAGATGACCGACATGCAGGCCGCGGTCGGCGTCACGCAGTTGCGCAAGCTCGATTCGTTCGGTGCTGCGCGACGCGCGAACTGGAGCTTCTATCGCGAAGCGCTCGCTGAGTTCAGCGACGTGCTGGTGCTTCCCGAGCCGACTCCGAACAGCGATCCAAGCTGGTTCGGATTCATGATGAAAGTTCGCGAAGGCGCGCCGTTCACGCGCGATGCGATCGTCGCGCATCTCGAGTCGAAGCGCATTCAGACGCGCATGTTGTTTGCGGGGAATCTCGTGCGGCAGCCCGCGCTGACGACG
>DASVNL010000513.1:0-7509 GCA_036383875.1 Thermoanaerobaculia bacterium | reverse complement strand
TCGAAGATCCCGACCCAGATCGGGAGAAAGAACTTCTCTTCATCATCCTTGAGCACGACGATCGGTGAGTTGGAAACCGGGTCGAGCATGAGGCCTTTGATGGACATCGGAACGAGATCAGACAGGTTCATGCTTCGGCCTCCTGCAATGCGATTTGGTGGTGCACGGGAGCTAGGATACTCCGCCGTTTTGATCGCGCGCGGCCGAAGGCCTCAACGTTGCGACGAATATGGTCACAAATACGTCGCGAACCGGCCTCGACGCACGACGCGCGTCACGCCAGCGCTTCGCCGCGAAGCGTGTGGTGCTGAGCTTCGCTGATGCGGACGTTCAGAATTGAACCGAGTGGCGTCTCGAGGTCGCCGCGGAAATTCACGACCCAATAGTCGTCCGTGCGACCGGACAGCATCTGCGGATCGTGACGGCTCGGACCTTCGACGAGCACCGGCATCACGCGGCCGCAGTACGACTCCAACCGATCGCGCTTGTGCATTTCATGCAGATCGAAGAGACGCTGCAGTCGTTCAGACGCGATCGCGTCGTCCGTCGCCTCGCCGATGCGCAGCGACGGCGTGCCGGGTCGCGGCGAGTACTTGAACGCGAACAGCGAGCCGTAATCGACTTCCTCGATGAGGCTCAGCGTCTGCTGAAAGTCGTCTTCAGTCTCGCCGGGAAAGCCGACGATGATGTCCGTCGAAAAGAGGATGTCCGGGATCGCCTCGCGAATGCGCGCGATGATCTCGAGATACTTCTCGCGCGTGTACAGCCGCTTCATGCGACGCAACACGCGCGACGAGCCCGACTGCACCGGCAGGTGCAGATAGCGGGAGATGTTCTCGTGATCGCGCATCGCGAAGATCATCGAGTCGTTGACTTCGGCCGGATGCGACGTCGTGAATCGCAAACGCACAACGCCGGGGATTTCCGCGACCGCGCTGAGCAATGCGCCGAAATCGCGGCCGCTGATCGGACAGCGATACGCGTTGACCGTCTGGCCGAGGAGCTCGATCTCGACGCGACCGCTTTCGACGGAGGCGCGGACTTCGTCGAGGATGCTGTCGAACGAACGCGATTGCTCGCGGCCGCGCGTCGTCGGGACGATGCAGAACGTGCAGTTCTTGTTGCACCCTTCGATGATCGTGACCCAGGCCTTCGTCTTCGAGCCGCGATCGACCGCCACGATGTCGTAGTTGCGATCCTCGGGGAACTCGATCGCCACGCGCGTCCCGTGATCCAGCACCGCGTCGAGATGTCCGACGTTGCCCGGCCCCATCACGAAGTCGACCCACGGCGCGCGCTCGAGGATCTGCTCCCCTTCCTGCTGCGCGACGCATCCACAGACGCCGATCTTCAGATCCTTGTCGCGCTTCAGTTCGCGCAGACGTCCGAGTCGCGAGTAGACCTTCTGCTCCGCCTTGTCGCGCACTGAGCACGTGTTGAGCAGGATGAGATCCGCCTGCGCCTCGTCTTGCGTGCGCTTGTAGCCGCGCAGCTTCAGATGTCCGGACAGCCGTTCGCTGTCCAGCTCGTTCATCTGACAGCCCCACGTCTCGATGTAGTAGCTCTTGCTCATTTTTTCGGTGGCGGTGGCGGCTCGACTGGCTTCAAGACAGCCAGCGCGTCGCGGGCCTGGTCGAGCTTTCGTTTCGTTTCGTCGAAGCGGCGGACGATGTCCGTGTCGCGCTTCTTCAGATCGTTCTCGTCGTAGTAACTCTGCTCGATCGCGTTCAGCTCTTTGGTCAGCGCCGCGACCTGCTTCTCGAGCGCCGCGATCTCCAGCCCGCTCAACGCCTGCGTGCGCTTCGCGGCTTCCTGCTTCTTCTGCGCGGCGTCCGTGGACGGTAGCTTGCCTTGCCTGGCGTCGGTCTCGATGAGCGTGCCTTTGCTCTTCTTGACGTCTTTGTTCGTGATGACTTTGGTCGTGCTCGTCTTGCGCTTCGACTTCGCGTCTTTCGACGCGTCGACGAGCTTCTCGTCAGCGCGGCCGGGAGCGGCCGTGAAGACGCACAGCAGGACAAGCGCGGCGAGACGTTTCATGCGCGACCGTAACGATCCTCGAGACGAACGACGTCGTGCAGCTCCGGCGTCGAGACTTCGGCGACGTCGGTGTCGACGACCGCGAACATGCGATGAATGAGACGCGGCGGAATGTGAAACGCCTCGCCCTTGCGCAGCGCGAGCTCGCGGCGGTCGCCGTCGTGCTCGATCGTCAACTTCAGTTCGCCGTCGACAACGTACAGCGTCTCCTCTTTCATTTCGTGGTACTGGAGGCTCAGGGACTCGCCCTGATTGATGTGCAGAATTTTGCCGACGTAGCGGTCGGTATGGCCGAAGATCAGCTCATATCCCCACGGCTTCGGGATGTGAGTGATGGGCCGATGCTGAAACTTCGCTTCGTGCTCAGAGCTCATAGTGGTTGATTGACCAGACCTTCCGGGAACCGCATGGCCACGCTCTCGATGATGAACTCCTCGATCTCCTGCGCGGTCTTCTTCATCAAAGACGCTTCGGCAATGCGGCGACAGTCTCTGTAACGCACGGAGCGCACCACGTTCTTGATGACCGGGATCGACGACGGATTCATCGAGAAGATCTCGAGCCCGAGTCCGATGAGCACGATCGCGTAGATCGGATCGGACGCCATCTCGCCGCACATCTCCACCGGAATGCCCGCCCGTTTGCCGGCGTCGATGACGCCTTTGATCAAACGCAACAGCGCCGGATGCAGCGGCTCGTAGAGGTAGCTCACGTTCTCGTTGCCGCGATCGATCGCGAGCGAGTATTGAATGAGATCGTTCGTGCCGATCGCGAAGAAGTCGCACTCGGTCGCGAGCAGGTCCGCGATGACCGCGGCCGACGGGACCTCGATCATGATGCCGATCGGCAGCTCTTTGTTGTACGCGATCCCCTCGGCATCGAGCTCCATGCGGATCTCGCGCACGAGCGTCTTCACCTGCCGCAACTCCTGCACACCGGAGACGAGCGGGAACATGATCTTCATGTTGCCGAACGCCGACGCGCGCAGCAGCGCACGCAACTGGGTTTTGAACATGTCGCGATGCTGCATGCAGAGTCGCAGTGCGCGCAGGCCGAGGACCGGGTTGTCTTCCTTCGAACCCATGACTTCGCGGGCGAGTTTTTTTCCGCCGAGGTCGAACGTGCGGATGATGCATGGGTTTGGGTGCATCGTCTCGACGAGCTTCTTGTAGACCTCGAAGTGCTCGTCTTCTGTCGGCAGATCGGGGCTCGTCGAGATGTACAGGAACTCCGAGCGATACAGCCCGATCCCCTCGGCGCCGAACTTCAGTGCGTCGTCGAGCTCTTCGACCAGCTCGATGTTCGCCTGCAGCGAGATCGAGTGATGATCCTTCGTCACCGCGCTGAGCGTGCGGTTCTCGAGCAGCTTGCGCTCGGCCTCTTCGTGACGCGAGACGCGGCTGCGGTATTCGGCGACGAGTGCCGCCGTCGGATTGACGACGATCGTTCCTTCGTAGCCGTCGACGATCACGAGCTCGTCGTTGTCGACGATCTTCGTGAGGCGCGGCACGCCGATGACGGCGGGCATGAACAGCGACTTCGCGATGATCGACGTGTGCGACGTGCGGCCGCCGGCCTCCGTCGCGAATCCGATGATCGGACGGCGATTGAAGTGCACCGTGTCCGACGGCGTGAGGTCGTCGGCGATGATGATCACGTCGTGCGTGATCTCGGAGAGATCGTGATGCGCGACGCCCTGCAGATGCACGAGCACGCGCTCGGCGACGTCTTTTACGTCGGCCATGCGCTCGCGCAGGTATTCGTCCTCGAACGATGCGAAGCGCGCCTGCAGTTCTTCCTGCACTTCGGCGAGTGCCCACTCGGCGTTGACCTGCTCGTTCTCGATCTTCTGCGCGACCTTGTCGGCGAACGACGGGTCGCTGACCATCATCGCGTGCGCCTCGAAGATCTGCGCGTACTCGTCGCCCATCGAGCGGCTGACTTTGACCTTCAGATCGAGCAGCTCGTCGCGCGTCTTGTCGAGCGATTCGGTGAAGCGCGTCAGCTCGGACGCGACTTCTTCGTCGCGAATCGGTACGCGGTACACCGATGCGACGCGCTTCTCGACGATCACCGCACGGCCGATGGCAATGCCGGGTGATACGCCGATTCCTTTGTACGTTCGGATGTCGCTGCGCGTCTGAGCTGCGGGCATCAACTCATTCTACTTCGTCGCGTCACTCGGACTCGTCGAACCTCGCGTCGATGAGTTTCTCCACTGCATCGAGCGCATCGCGTTCGTCGACGCCGTTCGCTTTCACGAGCACCGTCGAGCCGCGCCCCGCGGCCAGAAGGAGAATGCCGAGAATCGACTTGCCGTCGACTTCTTCATCGCCCTTGCGAATCTTGATGTCGGACTTGAATCGCGCGGCGGTGTGCACGAGCTTCGCGGCGGCGCGCGCGTGCAATCCGAGCTTGTTCTTGATTTCGATGTTGCGTTCGATCAAGCAGTCGCTCCGGCGCGTTTCTCCGCGGTCAGCAGATCGGATGCGACGCGAATCGCCTTCGATCCCTTTTCACTGATCACGTGCGCAAGTGAAAGCACGTCCTTCGCTTCGGATTTCACCATCGCGAACTTCACGATCATCGGGAGGTTCACGCCGGTGACGATCTCCACGCGGCCCTGCTCGAGAAACGAGAGGCTGATGTTGCTCGGCGTGCCGCCGAACATGTCCGTGAAGATGATCACGCCGCGGTCGCGGCCGATGCGCTCCATCCCCGCTGCGATCTTCTCTCGCGCCTCATCGACGGTGTCGCTCCATTCGAGCGGCACGGCTTCGATGCCGGCGACGTCTGCTTCGATCTGGCGAGCCGCGTTGAGCAGCTCATACGCCAGATTTCCATGGGTAACGATCAATGCCCCGATCAAGCTGAAGCTCCTTCGGCGCGAATGATAACGGGAAACCGTCTGACGTCACCGTTTCGTTCGTACCTGATATTGACACGCTCATATCTGAAGTCCTATATTGCGCACACGGCGCTCAAATATGAGCGCTTTGAACTAAAGGAGACACATCCATGACTCGCTGGATCGCGCCAAATCAGGACATGAAGCAGCTTCAGACGCAGCTCCACCGCTTCTTCGAGCCGTTCGCCCGCTTCACGGCGACCGACGAGGATCTCGTCAGCGGCACGTGGGTTCCGCCCGTCGACGTCGCGGAAACGCAGGAAAAGATCGTCGTCCGCGCCGAAGTGCCGGGCCTCAGGCAGGAAGACATTCAGATCGAGTTCGAGAACGGACTGCTCACGCTGAAGGGCGAGCGCAAGCTCGACAAGGCGGAAGGCCAGACGTGGCATCGCGTCGAGCGGACCTACGGTAACTTCAGCCGCTCGTTCACTCTGCCGCGCACCGTCGATGCGGAACGCATCTCGGCGGCGTATCGTGAAGGCATTCTCGAGATCGAGGTGCCCAAGCGTGAGGAAGCCAAGCCGAAGCAGATTCGCGTCACCGTCCAGTAACTCGCGGTCGTTCCGGGCGAGGAGCCTCGCGCTCCTCGCCCTTCTTCTCCTCGCGACTTCGCTCACCGCCAACGATCGCGTCGCGCGCGATCTCGTGATTCCCGTCGCCGGACGCGTGAGCGGCATCGCCGGCTCCGCGTGGCGCACGGACGTCGTGATCACCAACGTCGCGACCAGCGGCGATCCCGTCGACGTCGGGATCATGATCCCCGGCTTCACCACCACGTTCCTCTACGTCCACCTCGGACCAGGCCAAACCTTGACGACACGCGACGTGCTCAAGACGTGGGGCAACGCGGAGAGCGGCCTGTCGTACATCCGGCTCGCGTCGGCGCGCGAGGACGCGCGACTCGTCGCGCACGCGCGGATCTACAACGGCAGCTACGGCCAGATCGTTCACGCGCTCCCTGTCCAGGGACTCGGCAGAACCGCGCTGCTCACCGGCATCAGCGAAGGCGACCGCGCGAACATCGGCTTCGTCGCGATCGACGCGCGCGGCGACACGGTCGCGTTGACGCTTCTCCGCGCGAATGGCATTCCGCGCGCGACAAAGACCATCGCGCTCGATCGAGCGTTCATGCAACTCAACGACGTGTACGCGCTGTTCGGTGCAACACGCGTCGACGGCGACTCAGTGCGCATCGAGGCGCCGGGACGCATCGCCGCGTACGCATCCATCGTTCACGATGCAACCGGCGACGCCGATCTGATTCACGGCGCGTCCACCGACATCCCGTCGAATGAAGTCATCGCGCCGGGTTGCGCGGAGCCTGCGCCACTCGCACTCTCCGAGTTTCCCGCGTCCGGATTCCTCGTGCTCTTCGACGACGACGCGGACGCCACGGTGCGCGCGCCGCAACTCGCCGCAAAGTACGGCTTCGAACTGCTCAATGTCTGGACGGACGCGCTCGAAGGGTTCTACGCGGACCTCACGCCGCAGATGATCGCGGGGATTCGTTGCGAGGCGGACGTGAAGCTCGTCGAGGAGAACTCGGTCGGATTCCTCGCCGGACAGTGACTCAGCGCTTGTAGTCGCGATGCACGATCTCGACGGTGTAGCCCTCGCTCATGAGGTCATTGCCGAGGCGCTGGCCGATTGCGACGGAGCGATGCTTGCCGCCCGTGCAGCCGATGCCGATCGTGAGGTAGCTCTTCATCTCTTTGCGATAGCCCGGCAGCACGTACCGCACGAAGTCGAGCAGTCGCGCGTAGAACTCGTCGTAGCCGGCCTGCGCGCTCAGATACTCGACGACTTCCGGATCGAGTCCGGTCTTCGGCCGCAGCTCGTCGACGAAGTGCGGGTTCGGAAGGAAGCGCACGTCGAACAACAAATCGAGGTTGTACGGCAGGCTGTACTTGAATCCGAAGGTGATGATCGTGACGAGGAGCTGCGTCTCCTGCCCCGCGATCTGAAACCGCCGCATGACCTCGGCCTTCAGCTCGTGCACTGAAAACTGCGACGTGTCGAGGACCATGTTCGCGAGCGACTTCACTTCCGTGAGCGCCTCGCGTTCGGCCTGAATCGCGTCGATGAGCGGACGGTCTTTCGCGAGCGGATGCGGGCGGCGCGTTTCCGAGTAGCGTCGCGCGAGCACTTCGTCCGTCGCTTCGAGA
Source organism: Thermoanaerobaculia bacterium (assembly GCA_036383875.1). Lineage (GTDB taxonomy): Bacteria > Acidobacteriota > Thermoanaerobaculia > Gp7-AA8 > Gp7-AA8 > QHVT01. The sequence goes on along the minus strand of DASVNL010000513.1, from coordinate 399 downwards.
AAGATCAGCACGATGTTCGGCACGAGCTTCTGCAGACGCTCGCGATAGAACGCGGGGAACACCGACGCGAAGTCATGCGTGCGCACGTCGACGACGATGCCGATGCGGTTCGCGTGTTCGTGCGACGTGACTTCGTGCAGGTACGGCTCGATCAATTCGACGGGCAGGTTGTCGGTGCAGTAGAAGCCGAGGTCTTCGAGCGTTGACTGCACGTAGCTTTTGCCGGCGCCGGAGAGTCCGGTGATGACGACGAGATAGTCCGGAACGTTCATCGCTGTCTTCGCATCCGATCATGCAGATCCGGTGCGAGCCGCGGGCGCACCGCATCATCGGCAGGTGCGGGCTCGAGCTCGGTACCGCTCTGCCGTGCGATCTGCGCGTCGATGCGACGCGTGAACT
>DASVNL010000512.1:0-15010 GCA_036383875.1 Thermoanaerobaculia bacterium | reverse complement strand
GGAAGAGCTGATCGACCAACTTGCGGAAGGCGGCCGCTGCATCATTCCTGTGGGCACGCCCGACGCGCAGTACTTGTGGAGGATCGAGCGTCGCGATGGACGCGTCACGCGCGAGCGGCTCGATGGAGTGCGATTCGTGCCTCTGCGGAGTGGTTGATGGTTGATGGTTGATGGTTGATGGGGGACAAAGCTCCCGAGCGTGTCGTCTCATCGACGATCACCGGTGCGAACGCCTTCGAGGTTTATCCCCTATCAACCATCAACCATCAACCGAAGTAATGACACCGCGACGTGCACGTCTCTTCGATCGTCACGCGATGCAGTCCTTTGAGTTGCGGCGCGAGCTGTTGCCAGATCCAGATCGAGAGCCGTTCCGCGGTCGGGTTCTCGAGTCCCTCGATCTCGTTGAGCAGGTAGTGATCGAGGCGATGGACGAGTGGATCGACGGCTTTGCGCAACTCGGCGAAGTCGATTACCCAGCCGAGGTGTGGATCGACGGGACCGCGTACGGCGATTTCGCCGCGGAACGAGTGGCCGTGCACGCGGCGACACTTGTGGCCCTCGGGCACGTTCGGCAGAAAGTGCGCGGCTTCGAAGCGGAAGTCTTTGACGAGCTCGACGACGTCGGACATCCCGTCTACGTTACCAGATAGACTGTGGCCATTCTTTTGCTCTGAGGATGTGCGCATGAGCAACTACAGTTCGACTGAGTCCGAGCGATCCCTCGGCACAATCATCAAAGATCTGACCGCGGATCTCTCGATGCTCTTTCGCAGCGAAATCGCGCTGCTGAAGCTCGAAATCCAGGATGCCGTCACCAAGCTCGGAACCGGCGGCGCCATGATGGGCGCTGCGTTGTTCCTGGCGCTGATCGGCATCGCGTTTCTCTTCGTCACCATCACCCTCGGACTCGTTGCGCTGGGCGTGCCCGCGTGGCTGTCGTCGCTCATCGTGACCATCGTGCTCTTCGTCGCGGCGGGCATCCTGGTCATGATGGGGAAGAAGAAACTCCAGGGCGTGAACTTCGTCCCCACGGATTCGATCGAACACATCAAAGGCGACATCGACTCGATCAAAGCCGACGTGGCGCGTGTGAGGAGCAGGTAATGGCCGAGATGGACCCGAAGGAACACATTCAGCGCGCGATCGTGCGTGCACGCGACGGCGTCGGCGATCGCATCGACGAGCTGGATCGCACGCTGCGCACGCAGCTCGATCCGAAAGCGATCGCGCGGAGCTACGCGCCGCATCTCGTTGCGGGCGGCGCCGTCGTCGGATTGATCGTCGGCTTCGGATTGCCGAAAGTGCTGCGCAAGGTCATCACGTGGGGCGTGCCGATCGGCATCCTGGTGATGACCATCAAGAGCGCGCGCGAGCGTGACGAGTTGATCGGCTTGTCGTAGGCCGGTCATCGATTCCTCACGTAGCGCGCGCCGGGCAGCGCGCGAATCCATCCATCCAGTTCGAGTTGCAGCAATGACTGCGCGACCGTCGCGGAGGTGCCGCCGGTCTGCGTCGCGATGTCGTCGACGTGTTTGCCTTCGTCGCGACTAAGCGCTGCGAGCACTTCGCCGAGTGGACCGTCGGGTGGTGTTCGTTGCGCAACTTGTGCGGGACGGAGATCGCTGCGCAGCTCGACGAAGATGTCGTCGATGTCGTGCACGAGCTTCGCGCCGTATTGAATCAATCGATGCGTTCCTTCTGATCCGGCGGAGAAGATCGAGCCAGGCACCGCGAACACTTCGCGATTTTGTTCGGCGGCCATGCGCGCGGTGATCAGCGAGCCGCTGCGACTCGTCGCCTCGATGATCACCGTGCCCGCGCTCAGTCCGGAGATCACGCGATTGCGAATCGGGAAGTTCTCGCGACGCGGCGGCGTGCCGGGCGGGAACTCCGTGACGATCAGACCTTCCGCGGCGATGCGCTCGAACAGCTTGCGATTCGACGGCGGATACATGACATCGATGCCGGTGCCGAGGACGGCGATCGTTTTTCCGTTCGCGTCGAGTGCGGCGCGATGTGCGGCCGCGTCGATGCCGCGCGCGAGTCCGGAGACGATCGTCATCCCCGCGGAAGCGAGTTGCGTGCTCAGTTGCTGCGCAACGTTGATCGCGTAGGGCGTCGCGCGACGCGAGCCGACGATTGCGATCGCTGGTCGTGCGAGTAGTGATGGATCGCCGCGAAAGTGCAGCGCGAGTGGAGGATCGGGGATCTCGCGAAGCAGAGTTGGAAACGACTCGTCGATGATCGTTGTCACGTTGTTGCGCAAACTGTCGACGCGATCGCGAGTCTCCGGTGTTAACGGCTTCTTCACCTGACCCGCTTGTTCAGCGGTTAAGCTCAGAAGCCCCGACAAAGCAGTGGCTGAGGCGTTGCATGCCATGAAGACCGGATCAAAAAATTCGAGCAGAAGACGGTTCCGATTCGGTGTGAGAAACGGAAGCAGAGAGAGCGCGATCGTGAGATCGCGGCCGGGTAAGGCATCGCTCATACGGTGTGGGTGCGGGGAGTCGGCGAGCAGCAGGACGCGCTCGGCGGCCGGTGGGAACGGCGGAAGTATACTGCCCGCCTACAGGCTTCGCATGAAGGAGGTTTCATGAGGCGTGCGTTCACGACGTCTTCACTGCTCCTGGTCGGCATCCTGATCATCGCCGGCTGCGGCTCGAGTGGGGATCTGGCGAAGCCGGAGACGCAACGGCAGTTCGGCGTCCGGATGGCGAAGATGAATCTCTGGCGCGAGGCGATGTTCCGCTTCAAGCGCGCCGTCGAGATCGAACCTGAAAACGCGATGGCGCACAACAACCTCGCCGTCGCGCTCGAAGCCACCGGTGATTTCGACAGCGCCGCGAAGGAGTATCGCGAGGCGCTGCGTCTCGATCGCTCCAATCAATACATTCAGAAAAACTACAGCCGCTTCGTCGAGTTCACGCAGAAGAGCAAGAAGCGCGAGCCGAAAGCTGCGACAGCAGCGACGCCCGCCGCGTCGACGCCCGCTGCAACGACGACCACCACAACCACCACGACGAATCCGCCGGACGGAGGTCTGCAGTGAACCGCAACGCAATCGCTCTCGCAGCCGCGCTGCTCGTTGCATCCACCGCGACGGCCGCGGATGTCATGGAAGTGAAGCTGAAGCTGCCGGTGAAGCCGAAGCTGCAGATCACCGGCGACGAGAAGGTCGCCGTCGCGCCGTTCATCATCGCGTCGAAAGGCGAGAAGAAATCGGATCGCGCGGCGAAGGTCGACGTGCAGACGGAGTTCAATCGCTACCTCAAGAAGCAGCTCGTGAAGTCGACGAAGCTGAAAGTCCTCGACGTCGGACCGACGCGGCTTCCGGGCGCCGACATCCGCACGCTCGCCGACGCGCGCGACTACTGGCGCCAGCTCGGCGCGCAGACGGGCGCGGACTTCATCGTGTCCGGCATCGTGGACTTCGACATCAACGACAAATCGGGATATCGCACCGAGGAGTACACATCGCCGGTGGATGGCCGGACGTTCTACCGGCAGGTGCTGGTGGAGTCGACCGGCTTCGTCTTCGACATCGATCTCGCGGTCTTCAACGCGGACACGGGAGAGATGGTGCTGGAAGAGAATTTCCGCGACTTCAAGGAATTCGACCAGCGCAACTACGACGAGATCCTCGGCCTGTTCGAAAACCTGCGCGCCCTCGAGAGCCAGCTCGTGGGCATCTTCGTCGCGCAGGAAACGTCCGGTTCACGCTACGTTTTCACCGAATAGCTGACGCATTCGCAGCATCGTTCCGGGATCAGAGGGAGGTTCCGTTTGAGAAGAGTCGTCGTCCTCCTCATTCTGCTTGTGCTCGCCATTCCTGCCTTCCCGTTCGGGCAGAACAAGATCGTCTACGACGAGTTCAAATGGAGCGTCTATCACTCGACGCACTTTGACATCTACTTCTACGAAGAAGAGCGCGCGTCGCTGCAGCGCGTCGTCGACTCTGCGGAGAGTGCGTATCTCGATCTCTCGCAGAAGTTCAATTTCCAGATCTCGAAGAAGATCCCGCTGATTTACTACCACACGCATTCGGCGTTCGAGCAGACGAACGTCATGCTCAATTTCATCCCCGAGGGCGTGGGCGCGTTCGCGGAACCGGCGCGGAATCGCATGGTTCTGCCGATCGACATGCCGGACGATGAACTGCTCGAGCTCGTGACACACGAGCTCACGCACATCTTCGAATACGAGATTCTGTTCCAGGGCAAGTTTGGCAAGAACGTCACCGCCAATCCGCCGCAGTGGATGATGGAAGGACTCGCGTCCTTCATGGCCCAGGACGAAGACTCGCGCGACCGCATGGTCCTGCGCGACGCCGTCGTCAACGATCGCATCCCGCGCATCAGCCTCAATCCGCAGGGCTACTTCGCGTATCGCTTCGGCCACTCCGTCTTCAAGTACATCCAGGAAACGTACGGCTGGGACGGACTCCGCGACTTCATCTACGAATATCGCAACACGCTCGGCAACAACGTCGACCGCGCATTGAAACGCGCGCTGAACCTCACTCCCGACGAATTCGACTCGCGCTTCCGCACGTGGCTGCGCAAGCAATACCTGCCGGCGCTCGTCGCGAAAGGCGAGCCGCAGGAGTACGGCGAGCCGTTCCGCATCTTCATCGATCGCAGCGACAGCAACGAGATCTCGCCCGTGCCGTCGCCGTCGGGCGATCTGCTCACCGCGTTCACGACGTACAAGGAAGACATCGACGTCGTGCTGTTCAACATCCCCGAGCGGCGGATGCTCAAGAACCTCACGTCGGGCTACACGAGCGAATACGAGTATCCGATCGTGCAAGCCTTCACGACCGGACCGGTGATGGGACGCGACATCGCGTTCGCGCCGAACGGCGATCAGATCGCGCTCTTCGTGAAGAAAGAGCGCGGCCGCAACCTGCTGCTCCTCAATCCGATCACCGGCGCGATCGACAAGTCCGTGCCGATGGCCGTCGAGCAGCAGCTCAATCCCGCGTATTCGCCGGACGGCCGCACGATCGCGTTCACGGCGATCAGCGGCAATCAGTCCGACATCTTCCTGTACGACATCGCGTCGGGCGGACTCACGAACCTGACGAACGACGCGTTCTTCGACGCGTCGCCGGTCTTCTCGCCGGATGGCCGGTACCTGATCTACTCGTCGATCGGCGAGCAGTACGCGAAGCTCTATCGCCTCAACCTCGCCAATCCGAAAGAGCGCTTCCAGCTCACGACCGGCGACTGGAACGACATCGACGCTTGGTTCACGCCGGACGGCAAGCGGCTGTTCTTCTCATCCGACAAGCAGACCGGCCGCAACATCGAGCAGGCATCGGCGATCCTCGAGCAGGCGGAGAACGCCGCGCGCACGACGGGCGACACGCCGAAAGCCGATCCGACGAACTTCGCCGCGTACAACATCTACTCGCTGAACCTCGAGAACGGCGATCTCCTGCAGTACACGGACGTCGTCGGCGGTTGCTTCACGCCGGTGGTCTTCACGGGCGCGAACAACAAGGAGCGGATGGCGTTCGCGTCGTACTACAAAGGTCAGTGGCGGATGTACGCGACGGATACGGACAAGCCGTTGCACGCCGCGGAGAAAACGACTCTGCCTTCCGCGCCGATTGCGGCCGAGGATCGCAGCATCTTCCGTTCGACGTCGGAGTTCTTCATCGACGAAGAGAAGATCGAGCGCACCGGCGGCTTCAAGTTGTTCATCGATGACATCGACGTCGCGGCAGGCGTGAGCTCGGATCAGCTCTTCGTTTCGCGCTCGACGATGTACATGAGCGACATGCTCGGCAATCGCCGCTTCATCGCATCGCTCGATTCGGTGTCGACGTTCTCGAACTTCGACTTCCTCTATCTCGACATGCACAAGCGCCTCAACTGGGGCGCGCGGCTGTTCGACAATCGCTCGTTCTATCTGACCATCGACGATCAGAACAATCTCGAGCAGCGTCAGATCTATCGCGAGACCGGTCTCCTCGGCCTGGTCAGTTATCCGTTCACGCGCTACCACCGCATCGACGCGGGCGCGGGCTACATGAGCCGCAACATCTTCTATCCGCGGTTCGTGCGCGACGACGACGGCACGGAGTTCGTGAGCTATGAGGAACGGAGCGACAACTATCCGTTCATCAGCACGACGTTCAGCGGCGACAGCGCGGTCTACAAGTTCTTCGGTCCGGTGTCGGGACGCCGCTACGAGATCAGCGCGGCATACGCGCCGGACACGACGGACGGCGGCACACTCAGCGGCGACATCTCGCTCGACTGGCGCGAGTACTTCCAGCTCAGCTCACGCACGCTGCTCGCGGCGCGCGTGTACGCGGCCTGGTCGGACGGCAACGCGCCGAACTTCTACTACTTCGGCGGCCTGAACACGCTGCGCGGCTACGACTTCCGCACGCTGATCGGACAACACGCCGGCTTCGCGAACTTCGAGTTCCGCTTCCCGCTCGTCGACGTCCTCGCCACGCCGCTGCTCGTGCTGCAGCAAGTGCGCGGCGTGATCTTCTTCGACATCGGCGCGGCGCACTTCGACGATCGCCCGTTCGTCTTCCAACGCGAAGGCCGCCTCGTCGACGCGAAGGCGTCGGTGGGCTACGGCTTCAACTTCAACTTCTGGGGCATGCAGCTCAACTGGGACTTCGCGAAGCGATTCGACGGCAAGGACACCGAGGGCGCGTTCCGCACGAGCTTCTGGATCGGACAGACGTTCTAATCCAGAGCAAAGCGAAGGATCTCCTGTCCCACAGCGAGGGCCGCGCAACAGGCGCGGCCCTTACTGTTTACGAGGCTCGCTTGCGGGGTGCTTCTGGCTGTGGCACAGGAGATCCTGCGCTTCGCTCAGGATTTACCCTCGAGATACGTCGCCGATCCGCAATCGTCTCCCGGAGGAACTTCAGCAGCGCTTTCTCCTCCATCGACAATCCCACCTTCACGACCGGGCTGCCGTGGCGTTGCTTGCGCAGCATCTCGAACGGCTTGCCTTCCATGTACTCGTCGAGGAGGCGAGGGCAGATGTACGACGAGCGGCAGACCGCGGGCGTGTTTCCCAGCTGCTCGGACGTCGCGACGATCGCCTTGCGCACGCGGCGTTTGCGCTCCGCTTTGCTCGTGCCCTGACCTTGCATCGCCAGCGCGATCGAGCAGAGCAGCGTGCCGGCCCACGTCCGAAAATCTTTCGCGGTGAAGTCCTTGCCAATGATCGACTGGATGTAGTCGTTCACGTGGCGGTCTTTGATGTCGACGATGCGGCCGTTGTGCTCGAACTTGAAGAGCTCATCGCCTTTCGTCTTCTTGAGCGCATCGACGACTGCCGCGACTTCCGCGTCGCTCACGGCGCGCTTCTGTTTCTTCTTCCACTTGCCGACGTAGTCGAACGCCACGGTCTTGCCGTCGACTTTCACGTGCGAGCTGCGGATCGTCGACAGTCCGAACGTCGACTCCGACTCCGCGCTCTTGTCGTTGCCGATGCGGAAGAAGCCCTGGTCGATGAGCCGAACCATCGACGCGAGCACGCGTTGCCGTTCGAGCGCCTCGCCTTTGAGATCGGCGCGGACGCGACGTCGCAGCGCGGGCAGCGACTCACCGAACTCCACGACGCGCTTGAACTTCTCTTCCTCGCGTTGCGCGCGGAAGCGCGAGTGATATAGGTACTGCGTGCGGCCCTTCTTGTCGACGCCGACGCACTGCAGCGGCGCGGAGTCGCCGCGTGCGATGCGGACCTCGACCCACGCCGGCGGGATGCGCAGTTTCGCGATGCGCGCGAGCGCCTTTTCGTCCTCGACCTCGCTGCCGTCGGGGAGGCGATAGGAGAATCCTGTTTCTTTTGACCCCTCACGCCGGATACCGTGCGTGTCGAGGTACCAGCGGCGTTTCACCCCTCGGCTCGGCATCGGCCGCCATTTTTGCGAGATCGGTGCCGTCGTTTTTTGGCAGAATTCGCCGGCCCGATGACCGTCTCCCACGAACCCCTCACCCGAAACCAGCGAATCGCCGTGACCGTCACCGCGGTTCTGGTCGCGCTGACCCGGCTCCTCGCGCTGGCCAAAGGTCCGTGGGACTGGGACGAAATCCTCTTCTGCATGGCCGTGCAGGACTACGACGTCGTCTCGCATCAGCCGCATCCGCCGGGCTTTCCGTTCTACATCTTCCTCGCGCGCATCGTCCGCCTCTTCGTCGACTCGGACTTCCACTCGCTGCAGGCCGTGAACGTCCTCATGGCGATGCTGGTCTTCCCGGTGATGTTCGCCGTGGCGCGCTCGTTCCGCCTCGACTTCGTCGCTTCCTTCTGGGCGGCGTTCCTCTTCGCCTTCCTTCCGAATGTCTGGTTCTACGGCGGCACGGCGTTCAGCGACATTCCGGCGATGTTGCTGTTCCTCGGCACCATCGCCGCTTTCATGTTCGCCGCGCGCAACGGGAAAGCGAGCACGTACTACCTCGCGTCGATCATCCTCGCGACCGGACTGATGGTCCGTCCGCAGAACACGATCGTCGCGTTCTTCCCGTGGGCGCTCGCGACGTGGAACCTCGTGCGCGCGAAACGCCTGCGCGTCGCGATCACCGGCGCCTCGCTCACCACCGGCCTCACGATCCTCGGCTACAGCCTCGGCGCGTGGGCCACCGGCTTCGTCGAATACTTCGACGCGCTCTACCGACACTTCCTCTACGTGCGCGGCGCGGACAGCGTCACAGCCGCCATCCGCCCGCCGCTGTACAAAGTCGTGGCGATGATGCTCGACCCGTATCAGGCGGGGAAGGTGTCGATCCTGATGAACGTGCTCGCGCTGATCGGCGTGATCCGACACGTCACGCGCGAGCCGCGGCAGCCGCTGCGCGAGATCTTTCTCACGTTCGCGCCGTTCTTCCTCTTCGCGATGTTCGCGGTGAATCCGCTCGGCTCGAGCCGCTTCTCGCTGAACTGGATCGCCGGCATCGTGCTGCTCGCCGCGCTCGGCGTATCGACGCTCGGCGACCTCGTGCCCCGCGCGCGCGTCGCCGTCTTCGCGATCTTCCTCGCGATCTTCGCTGGGCGCTTGATCCCGTGGACGCTGCCCGCGTTCGACGAGCCGCGTCGCACGGACGCGCCGCCTGTCGCGGCGGCGAAGTGGGTCGCGGCGAACGTGCCGCGTACGAGCGTGGTGTTCGTCGACGAGAGCATCTGGCCGTGGGCGAAGTACTACATCCCGGATCACAAACAGGTGCGTCCGCACGATCCGGTCAACGTCGTGCGCGACGCTGGCGCGGAGACGGGCGTATATCTGTCGATGTTTCCTGCTCAAGTTCGCGCGGAGCGGAGTTTCGTGCGGCCGAGGAATCGGACGTGGAATCTCGTGACGCAGAGGTCGTTCGAGGCGTATGTGATGCCGTCACGACTGCTCGTGAGCTTCGACAACGGCTGGTACATGCAGGAAGGTCAGTATCCGAACATCTGGCGCTGGTCGTCGCGTCGCGCGTCGATTCGCTTCGCGCCGATGACGCGTCCGGGCGAGCTGCACCTCAAGTTCGAAGTGCCGGTCGACGTGATCCCGCATCCGGTCACCGTCACGTTCCTGCTGAACGGCAAAGTCGTCGGGAAGCACGTCGCGACGACGCTGAAGAACGACGTGCGCCTCGTGCTGCATCCGCGCTCGAACGGCGTGAACACGTTGCGCATCGAGCTGAGTGACACGATCATCCCCGCGCGACTCAAGACCGGCAACGACTGGCGGCAACTCGGCTTGATGCTCGAGTCGTGGGAGTGGACGCCGCTCGAAGCGACGGCGCTGCGAAAGGCGAGTTAGTGACTCGCACGCAGAAGCAGATCGTCGTCGCGCTCACGATCCTGATCGCGATCACGCGCGTGCTCGCGTTCGCGCATGGCCTCTTCGACTGGGACGAGGCGCAGTTCGCGAATGGCGTGCGCTCGTACGACGTCACGCAACATCATCCGCATCCGCCCGGCTATCCGCTCTTCATCGGCGCGGCAAAGATCGTCCACGCTATCGGCGTCGCGAACGAGTTTCGCGCGGTGCAGGTCATCGTGCTGCTCGGCTCGATGCTGTTGTTCCCTGCGCTCTTCTTCCTCGCGCGCGAGCTCGACTTCGACTTCGCGACCGCGTGCTGCGCCGCGACGATCTTCGCGTTTCTGCCGAACGTCTGGATCTACGGCGGCACCGGATTCACCGACGTTCCCGCGACGGCGATGGGGCTCATCGCGTGCGTGTTCCTGTTGCGCGGTCGCACCGACTCGCGCGCGTATGTCATCGGCGCGATTCTCCTCGGCATCGCCGCGGGCATCCGGCCGCTGAATTTGATGATGGGCGCCGCGCCGGCGCTCGTCGCGACGTACACGCGCATTCGTGCGCGCGCATTCGGCGCCGTCGCGATCGCGATGCTGTCCGGCGCGGTGATCGTCGCGGCGAGTTACATCGGCGCGGGTCTCGCGTCGGAAAGCTGGCCCGCGTTCGTCACCTCGGTGCGCGAGCAGAGTCAGTACGTGCGCAACGTCGACTCGTGGCACAACCCGCATCGCCCGCCGCTGCGTCACGCGGCAAAGACATTCTTCCTCTGGCCGTTCGCGATGCGCCGGCACATGCTGTGGATCGCCGCGCTCGGATGCATCGGACTCCTCGGCGCGATGTTCCGTCGTCGCGGCGGACCGTTCTTCGTGCTCGCGATCTTCACGCCCGTCGCGATCCTCTCGTGGCTGAACCTCGACATCGAGGCGGTGGCGCGTTACTCGATCGCGTACTTTGGTGCGCACGCGCTGCTCGCAGCAGAAGGCATCGCCACGGTGATGCTGATCTTCGGCCGCAAGCGCGCGTGGGCTCAGGCGCTCTTCACCATCGCGGGCGTGATCACGATGGTGCGCTGGGTGTGGCCCGCGATCGAAATGCAGCGCACATCCGATCCGCCGCCGACGCAGATCATGCAGTGGGTGCGCACGAACATCGATCCGCTGCGTCCGGTTTACGTGCACGGCGGCATCGGACCGCACGCCGAATATTTTCTGCCCGACTATCAAACGAAATTCTTCGAGTCGCCCGAAGAGATCTCGATGTTGTTCGGCGATTCGTACATCGTCGATCTCGTACCGGATGCGAAAGGCGTGAACTTCACGTGGCCGCGCCGTCGTCTCTCCGACGTGCTGCGACGCCGCAACTTCGAGATGTCCGTGCGTCGCGTCTCGACGATGCTCAAGTACGGCGCGGGGTGGCACGATCCGGAAGACGGATTCCGCTGGATGGGCGCGGAGTCGAAGACGACGCTGCCTGCGTTCGGCGGGCAGGGGACGTTGAAGATCAACATGAACGTGCCGCTCGATCTCGTCGCGTCGCCGACGATCGAGATCGTGTTCAACGGGGCGACGCTCGATCGCTTCGTTGCGACGGATGCGGACATCGAGCGCACGTGGACCGTGGCGTCGCGCAGTGATGCGCCGAACGAGCTGATTCTTCGCACGAGCGCCGTCGCGAATCTCGCCAAACAGAAGCACGGCCAGGACGCCCGCGACCTCGGCCTGCGCATCAACGAGCTGACATGGACGCCGCTGGACTGAGCCGCGGCGAGCGGATCGCGGTGTGGATCGCGGGCGTGGTCGTCGCGTTGTCGCGACTCCCGGCGATCTCGCGCTCGCTGTGGGACTGGGACGAGGCGTTGTTCATGCTCGCGGTGCGCGACTACGACGTCGTCGCGTATCACCCGCATCCGCCCGGCTTCCCGCTGTTCATCGGGCTCGCGAAACTCATCCCGCTCGATTCGTTCCACGCGTTGCAACTCATCGCCGTCGCATCGTCGATGCTCGTCTTTCCGGCGATGTTCTTCCTCGCGCGCGAACTGCGTGCGACGTTCTTCGTCGCGTTCGCATCGAGCGTGCTGCTCGCGATTTTTCCCAACGTCTGGTTCTTCGGCGGTACCGCATTCAGCGACGTGCCGTCGCTCGTGCTCGTGCTCTTCGCGTGCGCGCTGCTGCTGCACGGACGTCAGAGCGATCGCGCGCTCATCGCCGGTGCGATCGTGCTCGCGATCGCCGCGGGGTTCCGTCCGCAGAATCTGCTCATCGGATTCGTGCCTGCGATCCTTGCGCTGCGCGCGCGTCCGCGCACGGCGATCATCGGTGCGATTCTCGGCGTGGTGATTCTCGGCGCGAGTTACGGCGCGGCCGCGCATGCGAGTGGCGGCTGGGATGTGTATCGCGCGACGCTCGCGCGTCACGAGCGGTACATCCGCGAGACGGATTCGTTTCTGAGCAGCATTCGCCCGTGGCTCGTGCAGGTCGCGGATGATTTCTTCCTGCGTCCGTTCCGCGCGCCGCTGATCAACATCGTGCTCGTGCTGCTGATGCTCATCGGCGTCGTGCGCAGAGAGCGCGGCACCGCGATGATCATCGCGATCTTCGGACCGTTCCTCATCTTCGCGTGGCTCTACCTCGACTTCCACAGCGCGAGCCGCTTCTCGATCGGCTACATGCCGCTCTTCGCGCTTCTCGCCGCCGCGGGCATTCCGCGTCGCGGTCAGTTCATCACGTTCGGTGCGGTCGTCGCGTTGATCGTCGTCTGGATGATCCCCGTGTTGCGCGTCGTGCACGACACCGACTCGCCGCCCGTCGCCGCGATCGCCGCGATTCGCGCGATGCCGAAGTCGACGATCGTGTACGTCGACGAAGCGCTCGGTCCGCATGCGGCGTTGCTGCTCGCGGACTACGAGCTGCGGCCGATCGAGGAAGCGGTGAGTGGTCCGGCAGGAGTGTTGTTGCGCGAGCGCGAGAGTCGCGCGACCGGTGCGCAGAACTTCGTGCGCACGCGCGACCGTGTTGCCGGGGTCGCGCGTGCGCGTTACTTCGAGGTCTCGATTACGCCGAAGCCTTGACTACGGTTTGAAGTCGAACGTCTGCGGCATCCACGTGCGCACGCGCTTGCCGTCTTTCATCGGCGACGTGAACTTCGCCGACTTCATCGCGCGGATCGCGGCGTCGTTGATACCGTAGCGGCCTTCGCCGCGCAGAACCTTCACATCCATGACCTGGCCGGTCTCGCTGATGAACGCGCTGACGATGACCGTCGCGGAGATCCTCTGCTGACGAGCGAGGGGCGGATACTGCGGCGTCATCGGACGCGTCGGACGCGGAACGACGTCGAGATCGGAGACGTCGATGACGTCGCCTTCGCGTACAGCCGCGCGGACCGGCGTCGGTGCAGGCGCGGTGGTCTGCGTCGCGATTGCGGGTGCGGGCTGCGTCTGCACCGGTGCGGGCTGCGCGACGGCGGGCGCTGTCTCTGCGGCCTGTTCCTGACGCGCGGCTTCGCGCCGCTGCGCATCGAGTTGCGCAGCGGACGTACCGCGATCTTCAGCCGGTGCAGCCGCGACTTGCGTCGGCGGCGCTGCGGGAGCGGGCGCACTGCTCGGCTGCTTGCGGCGCAGCTCGGCCATGTACTGCTCCTGCAGCTTCATCATCTCGGCGTTCATCTTCTGCCGGACGGCTTCTTCGAACGCTTTCTGCTGCGCGGCCGGATCGGCCGAGCCGGTGGTCGCGGTGACGGGCGCGGTGCTCGTCGCCGTGGCCGGAGTCGCGGTGACGGCGATCGGCTCGCTGATGATGCGCTGCGGCGCGCGCGTCGGAATGACGGCTGCGCTCGTGGTCTGCGCCGCCGGCTTCGCGGCCGGCGTTTTCATGAACATCATGTATCCGCCGCCGCCGAGGAGGGCGAGGACGACGATGGCGGCGACGGCGAGCGGGAGCTTGCTCTTCTTCGGCGCAACGTCGCCGCCGAACATCGCGGGCGCGGGACTCTCGGGAAGCGGCATCGCGGCGACGGCGACCGGCGCGGCGACTGGCTTCGGCGCCTCGAGGTAAGGCGCGATGTTGAGCTTTGCTTCTTTCTCGCGATCCGCGGTCTCGGCTTCCATCTCCTTCTTCAGGAGATTGCTGAGATAGAACGCGAGGTTGAAGGTCGTGGCCGAGTACTTGCCGCCGTGCGCGAGCGCGGAGATGGCCTGCTTCATGTCGGTCATCGACGCGTAGCGCATCGAAGGATCGAGATTGAACGACTTGTCGAGGATGACGCGAACGTCGTCGGGCACCGGTGCGCCGAGCGGAGTTTTCGCAGCGCGGACCGCGGCGACGAATGCGCTCGCGGTTGCGGCGTCGGGCGGTTCCTGTCCGGTGATGAGCAGGAAGAGAATCGCGCCCATCGAGTAGACGTCGCTCGGCTTCTGTCCCGCGCGCTGTTCCGGCGAGAAGTAGCGTCCGATTTCCGACGCGAATTTCTGATCGGCGAGCGAGGCCATGATCCCGGCGCCGAGGAGCTGGCCGCCGACGCGAATTTCGCCGTCGTCGCTGATCCAGATGAAGTGCGGCAGGAGCGCGCCGTGCGCGAGTCGCGCGCCGGTCGTGTCGCGCATGTCGCTCATCGTCGCGAGAGACAGCGCGACTTTCTCCGCGATCACGATGGCCTGATCGATCGGCAGCGGATTCGGCTGCACGTCTTTGCTGCCGCGCGAGCGATCGATGATGTAGCGCAGCGAGCGGCCGCCCGCGTAGTCCCACGCGAGATACGGGATGCCCGACTCGACGCCCGCGGACTGATCGCGCACGAACGACGCGCCGTGGAGCTTCGGCAGAATCGCCGATGCCGCCGCCGCGGTCGCGCTGAGCGTTTCGCGATTGCCGCCCGTCAGGCGGCGCAGCGCAAACGTGGGTCCGAGCTGGCCGGCGTCGAGACGTCCCGCGCGCCAGAGCTCACCGAGTGAATCGCTTTCAAGCTTCTTGAAAAGGATGTACGGACCGAACTGATCGTACGGCTTGTTGCGCGCAGCCATGTGAAATCGGACCCCCGGGAGTTATTTGTGAGAGGGGGAAGGATACACCGATTTTGTTCACACAACGGTCACTACTTCTTGGCAGCCGCGGCCTTCCGTTTGTCGCGGAAGTACTGCCGCTGATACTTCTCGACGTTCGCCGAATGCTCCGCGAGATTGGTCGCGAAGACGTGCGATCCGTCGTTGCGCGCGACGAAGTACAAGTACGG